>NZ_RZPW01000961.1:0-1995 GCF_003998455.1 Mesorhizobium sp. M7A.F.Ca.CA.001.08.2.1
CTTGAAAGAGGGCAGCGGCCGGCCAATTCGGGGCCTGGCGTTGGAAAAAGGGGAAAACCGATGTCAGACATGCAACAGCGCATCGAAGCGCTGTACCGCTCCGACGTGCGCGGATCCGCGCTCCTGATCGTCTGCCTGTGGGCGACGATCCTCTTCGTCCTGCTCATGACATGGCCCTACATCCCGCACAGCGGCATCAAGGCCGTGGTCGCGATCGCCGCCGCCGCCGTGCTGATCTTCAACACGGCCGCCATCCTGGCGATGGTCAAGCACTACAAGGAAGACAAGGAATTCATCTACGGGCTCGACATCAAGAACGCCGACGCATTCCGCAACCGCAAGTCCTGAGGGGTAGAAGAAATGTCCCGCTACACGCCGCCGGAGCAGAGCAAGGCCGGGCAGGTTTTCGACATCGCCGTCGTCGTCGTCGCCATTTTCGTGGCGCTGTGGCTGCCGCTGAAACTGGGCCTCGCCGGTGCGGCGAAATCCATCGACGCGCTCGACGCCAAGACGTGGGAAGCGCTCGGCCAGAACCCGACCATGGCCTCGATCTGGGAAAAGCTCGGCTACACGCCCGAGACCGCGCACGACATCATCCAGAACCGCTTCCACTATGTCATCGACTGGCCGACGCTGATCATAATGGCTGCGGTGCTGATAGGCTATTTCGTCTTCCTGTTTCGCGCATCCGACCGCGAATATCGCGACGTCATCAACGAAAAATTCGACGACAAGTAAGAGTTCTGAGGACGATTTAATTCGGGGACACGATCATGTGGGTGGCACTCTCTTACGCATGCTGGGGCATCTCGATCGTGCTCGCTTTGTGGATGCTCTACGACTGGTTCAAGGTCGACACGACCTTCTCCGAAGAGGTGCTGACCTCCTCGCGCGAAGGCGAACTGGAAGCCACTTCCGAAAAACACCGGATCTGAGTGAGGATTGAACAATGACGATCGCACTTGAACCGGCTGCCCCGGCTGTCCAAGGGGACAGAGTTTCACTCCTGCGCGTGCTCGGACCGGCCCATGTCTGGGCGCTCGGCGTCGGCATCGTCCTGGTCGGCGAATTCACCGGCTGGAATTTCTCGGCGGACAAGGGTGGCGCGCTGGCCGCGCTGATCGTCTGCTGGGTCGTCGGATTGCTCTACACCTCGGTCGCGATGATCGATTCCGAGGTGACATCGACCGTGGCCGCCGCCGGCGGCCAGTATGCGCAGGCAAAGCACATCGTCGGACCGCTGATGGCGTTCAACGTCGCGCTGTTCCTGGTCTTTGCCTACACGATGCTCGAAGTGTCCGACGCTATCCTGCTCGGCGACACCATCGTCGCCAAGGCCGGCGTCGAAGGGCTCACCCACAATTCCTTCATCGCCGCGACCATCGTCGTGCTGGCGTGGCTGAACTATCGCGGCGTGCTGATGACGCTCAACGTCAACTTCGTCATCACCGCGATCGCCTATATCTCGATCGTCATCCTGTTCTTTTCGGTCAGCCCGTGGACGCAAGGCGCGGTGCTGAAGCTGAACGAACTGGTCACCCCAGGCAATGCGCTTCCCTATGGCTGGATCGGCGTCATCGCCGCCTTCCAGTTCGGCATATGGTACTATCTCGGCATCGAAGGCACCACACAGGCCGCCGAGGAAGTGCGCTCCCCGGCCCGCTCGCTGCCTTACGGCACCATGGCCGGCATGATCACGCTTTTGATCGCGGCGGCCATGACCTGGTATGTCTGCGCCTCCCTGATGCCTTGGGAATATCTCGGCATCACCTACTATCCACTGTGGGACGCCGGCAAGCTGACCGGCAGCCCGCTGCTCGAGAACCTGTTGTTCGTCGCCACGCTGCTGGCGGCGCTGGCGTCGGCCAATGGCTGCATCAACGATGCGGCGCGCGCCTGGTTCTCGCTCGGCCGTGACCGCTATCTGCCGACATGGTTCTCGGCCGTGCATCCGAAATATCGCACGCCCTATCGCTCGATCCTGTTCCTGCTGCC
>NZ_RZPW01000962.1:0-1994 GCF_003998455.1 Mesorhizobium sp. M7A.F.Ca.CA.001.08.2.1
GTCCGTGTGGACGCCGACGGAAGCGGCTCCGGTTGGCCAAAACTCTATTTCTCCGGAACCGATGCCGCCAATCCAGTCAGCGCCCAGGACCTCTCGATCACCGTCGGCCGGGGCGACCTCAACTTCCAGGGCAATGCGACCGCCGGCGCGGCCACCATCGTCCTGGCGCAGGACGGCTATGGCGGGCTCAATTTCGGCACCGGAACCGATGCCGGCACAGCCAGCATCACCAACCAGGGCGGCGGTTTCATCGCCTTCACGGGGGCAAGCGCGGACCAGGCGACGATCGTCAATGACGGGCTGGGCATACCGTATTATTTCAGCAGGACGACCTTCGACGACGATTATTCGAGCAATGAATTCTCCTCCGCCGGAGACGCCACGATAACCAACAGGAATGGCGGCTCGACCACTTTTTACGGACATTCGGACGGCGGAGCGGCAACGCTGGTCAATGAGGCCGGCGGCACGCTCGATTTCCAGCAGGCATCGCAGGCGGCGCACGCAACCATCCTCAACGGCGCCGGCGGCAGCGTGCTGGTGCGCTTCCGGGACCAGGACTCGGTGCTCGATGTCGGCTCGCTGTCGGGCGATGGGGCCATACAAATCGACGATTCACAGCTGGCGCCACAGCTTTCGCTCGGCTCGCTCGGCCATGACGACGTCATCGGCGGCACCATTTCCGGAAACGGCTCCCTGACAAAGACCGGCACGGGCAAGCTGACGCTCAACGGACAGAACAGCTATGCGGGCCTGACCACGGTCGGCATGGAAACGCTGGTGGTCGGCGACGACGGCCATGGCACAGCGAGCCTCGCCGGCGATGTCACGGTCGATTCCGGCGCGCGCCTTGGCGGCATCGGCACCATTGGCGGCAATGTCACCATCCTCGGCACGCATGGCGTCGGCAATTCCATCGGCGTGCAGACGGTCGGCGGCAACTATGTCAACCACGGCATATTCGAAGTCGAGGCGACCCCGGCCGGCGCCGACAGACTGATCGTCGGCGGCACGGTCGACATATCGGGCGCGACGCTGAACCTGGTCCTGACGCCGGCGACGGCCGAGAGCTGGAACCTGCTCAACGGGCCGTACACGATCATCCAGAACAATGGCGCGGCCGATGTCGCCGGTACCTTCGCCTCCGTCGGCGATCTCAACGACCTTCTCTTCCTCGACCATCTCCTCAACTACCAGGGCGGCGACGGCAACGACATCACCCTCACCCTGGCGCGCAACGACGTCGCGGTCGCCAACGTCGCCACCACCCGCAACCAGGTCGCGACCGCCGGAGCGCTCGATCGGCTCGGCGAAGGCAATGCGCTTGCACGGGCCATGCTGCTGATGACCGACGAGGATGCCGCGCGCCTGGCGCTGGATGCCGCGTCGGGCGAGGTTCATGCGTCGGCCAAGGGGATGCTGATCGAGGACAGCCGCTTCGTCGCCGATGCCGCAACCGCCCGCGTCCGGGCGGCCATGGGCGACGTTGCCGCTCCCGCCATGCCAGTGATGGCTTATGGCGAGGGCGGCCCGGAGCTGGTCGAGGCTGATACCAGCCGTTTCGTCGTGTGGGGGCAAGCTTTCGGCTCCTGGGGCACGGCGAGCGGCGACGGCAATGCCGCCGGCCTCGACCGCTCCACTGGCGGCTTCCTCGCCGGCGGCGACACCGCGATCGGCGAAGCCTGGCGGGTCGGCATGCTGACCGGCTACAGCCACGCCAGTTTCGACGTCGACGATCGTGCCTCGTCCGGCTCCAGCGACAGCTATCAAATCGGCCTTTATGGCGGTGGACAGTGGGACGGCCTGGGCCTGCGCGGCGGCGTCGCCTACAGCTGGAACCGGATCGACACCAGCCGCAACGTCGTCGTTCCAGGCTTCGCCGATGCGCTGACGGCGAAATACGATGCCGGCACCGCGCAGGTCTTCGGCGAGGCCGGCTATCGCGTCGAGACGCGCATGGCTGCCTTCGAGCCCTTCGCCGGTCTCGCCTATGT
>NZ_RZPW01000963.1:0-1988 GCF_003998455.1 Mesorhizobium sp. M7A.F.Ca.CA.001.08.2.1
GTTTCAGCCCAAGCTGCGCCTCGAGATTGGCGATGCCGTAGCTGATGACGGACTGTGCCCGGTTGAGCTTGCGGCCGGCGGCCGAGAAGCTGCCGGCTTCGGCGACTGTCACAAAGATCTGAAGTTGATCGAGCGTCGGGTTGGGCTGCATCGCTATATCCAATTTATGGATGGATCGTATAGAAAATATACCAGTTTATTGAATGGATCGAAAGCCCCATATCTGGCGGGACAAATCATTCCAACCGCTGGAGAGAGCCCAAAATGTCCATTCTTCTTGTCACTTCGAGCCCGCGCGGCGCTGCCTCGCATTCGACCCGCATCGCCACCGAATTCGCCGAAAAGCTCGTCGCCGCCGATCCGTCGAACACGCTCGTCGTGCGCGACCTCGTCGCCAATCCGTTGCCGCACATCGATGCCGACTATGCGACGGGCATCTATACCCCGGCCGAAGCGCGCACCCCGCGCCAGGCTGAAGTCGTCGGCGTCTCCGATGTCGTGCTCGACGAGCTATTCGCCGCCGACACGGTGATCCTGGCCACCGGCTTCATCAACTTCAACATCTCCTCGACCCTGAAGTCATGGGTCGACCACATCTCCCGCTCCGGCAAGAGCTTTGCCTATGGCGAGAACGGCCCCAAGGGTCTGGTCACCGGCAAGAAGGTCTATATCGTGCTGGCTTCCGGCGGCATCTATTCGGAAGGTGCGGCCGTGCAGTTCGATCACGCCATTCCCTACCTGCGTGGCGTGCTCGGCTTCCTCGGCATGACCGATGTCGATGTCATCCGCATCGAAGGCGTTGGCATGGGTCCTGACGCGGTGACAGCAGCGCTCGCCAAGGCGACCGCCAAGGTCGACGCCGTTGTGGCCGCCAGCCGGGACGTCGCGGCTGCCGCGTAAACAGCCGAAATTTGTCCGCATCGAAGGCAGGCGTTCGCGCCTGCCTTTTGCGTTCTAGCCGATGAGGTGCCTCAGCAGACCAGCGGCGCTGACCCCGATCAGCACGGTCGGCAGCATGGAAAACCGCGTGGCGGCTGCCAGAGTAACAGCCAGCGCCAGAAGATCCGCCGGGGACTTCGATACGAAGGCCGGTGCGATGACAGAGATCAGCACGCAGCCGGGCGCAGCTTCCATCACAGCCGTGGCACGGGCGCCCAGCGTGCGGTTGCGCAGGACGACATAGCCGCCGATGCGCGTCAGATAAGTGACGCCGGCCATCAGCACGATGGTGAAAAGGGTCGTTGCATCGATCATGCATCACCTGCCATCAGCCAGGCCGCGACCAGACCCGACATGGCGCCGGCGGCGACATACCAGGCACCGGGAACGAAGAGATAGACCAGTGCTGCAACGACCAGGCTGACCAGCCAGGGCCGCGCCGCCGCCATACCCGTCCACATGCCGCGCATCAGCACCAGGAAGACAGCCGGGAACGCCATGTCAAAACCATAGGTCTCGACATGGCCGAGCATCGGACCGAGCAAGGCACCCAGCGTGGTGAAGGCCACCCAGGTGAGATACATCGCCAGCGCCGCGCCCATATAATAGCGCGGGCTGAAGGCCGGCGTGATGCCGGCTGCAGCACGCAGTTTGGCATCGGCCAAGCCCAGCGCCCAGCTTTCATCGCACATAAGGAAAAGCGCCGGAAACACCTTGCGCCGTGGCAGGTCGCGCAGGAACGGCGCCAGTGCCGCACCCATCAGCAGGTGACGGCTGTTGACCAGGAAGGTGATGGCGACGATGAGCACGATGTGCGGCGGCGACGTCCACAACTGGATCGCCGCGAATTCCGAACCGCCGGCGAAATTCAGCCCTGTCATGGCAGACAGTTCGACCGTGCTCAAGCCTTTCTGCGTCGCCTGGGCGCCAAGCACCAGCGCATAGGGGATGGTGCCGAACAGCACCGGCGCGCAGGACGCCACGCCACGGCGGAATTCGGATTTCGAACCATCTGCCACCGTCTCGACTGCCTGTGAAATGCTCATGTG
>NZ_RZPW01000964.1:0-1983 GCF_003998455.1 Mesorhizobium sp. M7A.F.Ca.CA.001.08.2.1
GGGGGGGGGGTCCCACCATTTTCTCCGCGACATAGCCAGCGCCACCCGCCGCAGCCACCGCCACGCTCAGAATTATCAATCGCGATGCTGGCATTTGTTCGAACCCTTGCCCCTGGCAAACCACGTAGCCAAGCCGGACTTTGCAGCGGCAATCGTCAAAACAAGGTTAATGTAATGCTTACGATCGTGATTAATTTAAGGTTTACATAAATTAACCGGAATGTGGCCTGACCGGCCAAAATGGCCGGGCCAGCCCTGTTGAGAACGGGGTTTCGGCAATGCTTACAGACAAAAAAATAAAATCGCGCTCAGGCCGCCAACCTGGCAAGCGCCCATGCCATCAATGGCGAATCCGGATAGGTCAGCAAGCCGCCAAGGCCGAGCGCGACACCGTAGGGAACACCTTTTGCCTCATCGGCGAAATGGCGCAGAAACGGATTTTGGCCGGTAACGGCCGCAAGCAGCGACTTCCGGTAGAGGATGATCGCCAGCGTCAGCAGGCCGCCGATGATAGTCGAGGCGACAAGATACTCCACGAGATTGACATTGAGGCCCATCCACATCGCGGTGGCGGCCAGAAGCTTGGCGTCGCCGCCGCCCATGCCGCCCATCGCAAACAGGCCGAACGTCACGGCCAGGACCAGGGCGCCGGCGGCGAAATGTCCGCCATAGGCCGCCCAGTCCATGCCTGTCAGGGGCGCGACCAGCGCAAAAACGGCGACAAGCAGCACCGGCACGCGATTGGCGATCGTCATCGACAGCATGTCGGAGATCGCGGCAAACAGCATGCAGAACGGAAAAACGACCAAGATCAGGGCTTCAAGCATTGGCGCTATGCCTATTGTCCGATTCCACAGGGCTCAATCTAAGTATGTTCGATTAACGATTGATGAGGCCAGGAGCGAAAAGACGACCTATATTGACTGCGGCATAGAAAAAGGGCCGCCACGCGGCGGCCCTTTTCCAGAAACGCAATCTAAGTGCTCGGCGATAAGCCGATCAGCTGCCGCTCGGCGCGGAGTTCAGGGTGCTGGCGATGTTGGTGAACTTGCCGTTGAGGGCATTACCGAGCGTGCCGGCGCCAGTGATGATGGCGAGCGCGATGAGAGCGGCGATCAGACCATATTCGATAGCGGTCGCGCCGGATTCGTCCTTCACAAAACGTGCGATGAGATTAGACATTCGAGAGCTCCTACTCCACGTGTTACAGCACTTCCGTCAACTTCTGTGATGGTTGATCGGATACTGCCAATCTAAGGAGAAGCTCTTTCGATCGGCTTAAGAAACAGCCTTACCGATTCCTTTCCCGGTTGGAACATATTGCGTGGTTAACTTCGGGCTAAAGTACCGCCGCGCCTTCCAGTCCCGGGTTTGGCAGGCTTGCGCCCCGACCGGACCGCGCCTCGCGGGCGCCCTTGCCGGCCATTCGCACGATTGGCAACATCGTATGCTTAACCGTTGGTTCACCAATCTCGTTCATGTTCCGTTGATCAGTCCGCCTGCGTGGAGCGCCTCAATGGCCCAGCCGAGATCGTCAATCCTGATTGCCGCGCTTCTTGCCGTCTCGAGCTTCGTCGCTCCCGCCATGGCCGGCGCCGGCATCGAGGTCACGATGAACCAGGCCAAGATCGTCAAATTGTCGCGTCCCGCAGACACCATCGTGGTCGGCAACCCGGCAATCGCCGACGCTTCGGTACAGGACGCTTCGACGATCGTGCTCACCGGCAAAGGCTTCGGCGTCACCAATCTGGTCGTACTCGATACCGACGGCAGTCCCATCGTCGACGAGCAGGTTACCGTCGTGCGGCAGGCCGCTTCGTCGGTGCGCATCTATCGGCGTGCCGAAATCCAGACGATGTCCTGCACGCCCTATTGCGAAAGCTCCTACAAGAGCGAAGCGGAGAAGTCTTCCGAAGCGGAGATGAGCGTCAGCCGATAGGTGGCGTGACCGGCTGCCGTTCCGGTTATCGGCTGGTTAAGAGG
>NZ_RZPW01000965.1:0-1974 GCF_003998455.1 Mesorhizobium sp. M7A.F.Ca.CA.001.08.2.1
GGTGAAGGATGCCGACATGACGAAGCTCGGGTGGCCGGTGGCGTTGCCGAGATTGAGCAGCCGTCCTTCCGACAAAAGGATCATCCGCTTGCCGTCCGCGAAGGTGATCATATCGACCTGCGGCTTGACGTTGGTCCATTTCAAATTGCGCAGCGCGGCGACCTGGATCTCATTGTCGAAGTGGCCGATGTTGCCGACGATGACCATGTCCTTCATCGAGCGCATATGGTCGAGGGTGACGACATCCTTGTTGCCGGTGGTGGTGATGACGATGTCGGCGGTGGGGGCCGCATCTTCCAGCGTGACGACTTCAAAACCGTCCATCGCAGCCTGCAGGGCGCAGATCGGATCGACCTCGGTGACCTTGACGCGGGCACCGGCGCCCTTGAGCGAGGCCGACGAGCCCTTGCCGACGTCGCCATAACCGCACACGACAGCGACCTTGCCGGCCATCATCGTGTCGGTGCCGCGGCGGATGCCGTCGACCAGCGATTCCTTGCAGCCATACTTGTTGTCGAACTTCGACTTGGTGACCGAGTCGTTGACGTTGATGGCAGGGAAGGGCAGCAGGCCCTTCTTCTGCAGCTGGTAGAGCCGGTTGACGCCGGTGGTCGTCTCTTCGGTGACGCCGCGGATCGCCGCCTTCTGCTTGGTGAAGAAGCCGGGCGAAGCCTTCAGGCGCTTCTTGACCTGGGCGTAGAAATATTCCTCTTCCTCGCTCTGCGGGTTGGACAGCACGTCCTCGCCGGCCTCGGCGCGGGCGCCGATCAGGATGTACATGGTGGCGTCGCCGCCATCATCGAGGATCATGTTGGAGAGGCCGCCATCGGCCCACTGGAAGATCTTGTCGGTGTAGTCCCAATACTCCTCCAGCGACTCGCCCTTGACGGCAAACACCGGGATGCCGGCCTCGGCGATGGCCGCGGCCGCATGGTCCTGGGTCGAGAAGATGTTGCAGGAGGCCCAGCGGATATCGGCGCCAAGCGCCTTCAGCGTCTCGATCAGCACCGCCGTCTGGATGGTCATGTGCAGCGAGCCGGTGATGCGCGCACCCTTGAGCGGCTGCTTGGGGCCGAATTCCTCACGGCAGGCCATCAGGCCCGGCATTTCGGTTTCGGCGATCTCGAGTTCCTTGCGGCCCCAGCCGGCAAGCGAGATGTCGGCGACTACATAGTCCTTGCTACCCGTCATGGCAGTACTCCGATGCGAATGTTGTGCTTGCGAATTTGTTGCGGACACGCCCGCGCCGGTCGGCGCGTCCAAGGGCGCGAATTGCCGGCCTGACTAGCAGATCGGAGCAAGGACGACAATGGGATATAAAGAAATCTTTATCCCTGCATGTCTCTCGGACGCATATCGCGCTCTACCAGATCAGCATTCCTCGCCGAAGCGGGACGCCACCAGTTGCTCCAGGGCGTCGATGACCTGCTGGGCCTCCGGCCCGCTGGCGGTGACGCGGATCGAATAGCCGGGGCTTGCCGCCAGCATCATCAGGCCCATGATCGAGGTGCCGCCAACCTTGACGCCATCCTTCTCGACATGCACCGAGGCATCGAAGCCGCTGGCCAGCTGGACGAACTTCGCCGAAGCGCGCGCATGAAGGCCGCGCTGGTTGATGATGGGGAAATCCCGGACTATCTGATCTTTTTCCGGGGACAGCGCGGTCATTTGCTGCTCAGGAGCTGGCTGGCAACATTGATGTATTTGCGACCGGCGGCCTGGGCCTCATCAAGGGCGGCCGCCATGTTGTCGCCCTTGCGGATCGAGGAAAGCTTGATCAGCATCGGCAGATTCATGCCGGCGATCACCTCGGTGCGGCCGGACTCCATCACCGAGATGGCAAGATTGGAGGGCGTGCCGCCGAACATGTCGGTCAGCACGATGACGCCCGCCCCGGTGTCGACACGGGCAACCGCGTCGACGATGTCGCGGCGACGCTGCTCCATATCGTCGTCGGCACCGATCGCCACGGTT
>NZ_RZPW01000966.1:0-1972 GCF_003998455.1 Mesorhizobium sp. M7A.F.Ca.CA.001.08.2.1
GCATGGAGCACGCCGTCGCGGTAGTCGAAATGGTTCACGGGAGTGATTCCGGAAGTTGCGGCAAGATGAGATCGGGTTGGAAGGCCCCGCTCTCGTCGGCCTAGATCAGCGGGTCGAGGATGAACTTCTTGTCCTTGACCGGTTTTTCCGGCTCCGGCGGCACGGGCTGATGGGCCTTCGAGGCATCCTTGCGCGCCTGCACGGCCGCCTCATAGGGCGTGTCGAGACCGCCCCTCCTGCCGCAGGCCGAGACGGCCGCGATCGCCACCAGCAGCGTCAGCGTCACCAAAATCCTGCTTCCGGTCATCGATCCATCCGTCCGAAACGTTTGTCAGCCGCCGCTTTTAGCCGAGTTCTCGGCGCATTGCACCCCGAGATATTGCTCGTCGCAATATCTGGCGCAACGTCCGGATATTGCTGGTCGCATGTCCGGGATATTGCTGGCGCAACATCCGGCATTACGCTTTCGCCAGTCGCTTTTTCCAGGCGCGGATCTGCTTCCTCACTTCCGACGGCGCGGTGCCGCCGAAACTGGTGCGGCTCTTGACCGAGTTCTGCACCGCCAGCACTGAGAATATGTCGGCCGTGATGCCGGGATCGATCGACTGCAAATCCTCCAGCGAAAGCTTCTCCAGCCCCACCTTCTTGTCTTCGGCCAGCGCCACCGCCCGGCCGGTGACATGATGCGCCTCTCGGAACGGCAGGCCGAGCGTGCGCACCAGCCAGTCGGCAAGGTCGGTTGCTGTCGCGTGGCCGGAGCCGGCGGCCTTCTTCATCGCGGCTGCGTTGACCGTCATGTCCGAGACCATGCCGGTCATCGCCGCCAGCATCAGGTCGAGCGTCTCGGCGGCGTCGAATACCGATTCCTTATCTTCCTGCATGTCCTTGCCATAGGTCAAAGGCATGCCCTTCATCACCGTCAGCAGGCCGACCAGATGGCCGGTGACGCGGCCGGTCTTGCCGCGCACCAGTTCGGCGGCATCGGGATTCTTCTTCTGCGGCATGATCGACGAGCCGGTGGAAAACGAGTCCGACAGCCTGACGAAGCCGAATTGCGGCGTCGACCAGATGATGATCTCTTCGGCCAGCCGCGACAGATGCGTGGCGCAGATCGCGGCCATGGCAAGGAACTCGAGCGCGAAATCGCGATCCGAGACGCTGTCGAGCGAATTGCGCATCGGCTCGCGGAAGCCGAGCCCCTTGGCGGTCCGGTGGCGGTCGATCGGGAAGCTGGTGCCGGCAAGTGCGGCGGCACCGAGCGGGCTTTCGTCCATGCGTTCGATCGCATCCCGGACACGCGACAGGTCGCGCGAAAACATCTCGACATAGGCCATGCAGTGATGGCCGAAGGTCACCGGCTGGGCCGCCTGCATATGGGTGAAGCCCGGCATCACGGTCGCCGCATGCTCCTCGGCCCGCTCCAGCAACGCCTCAATCAACCCCTTCAACGCCTCGGCGACGCGAAAGCACTCGTCCTTGACCCAGAGCCGCAAATCGACCGCGACCTGGTCGTTGCGCGAGCGGGCGGTGTGCAGGCGGCCGGCCGCCGGGCCGATCAGATCGGCAAGGCGCGCCTCGATGTTCATGTGGATGTCTTCGAGCCGCGTCGAGAACTCGAAGCTGCCGGCCTCGATCTCTCTCAGGATCGTGTTCAGCCCGTCAGCGATTTTTTCTTGATCGGCCGCCGAAATAATGCCCGTTTGCGCCAGCATCTCGCTATGGGCGATCGAGCCTTTGATGTCCTGCGCATAGAGTTTGCGGTCGAAGGAGATAGACGCGTTGATCGCTTCCATGATGGCGGCCGGACCCGAGGCAAAACGTCCGCCCCACATCTGGTTGCTGGTTTTCTTGTCGCTCATGGCTATAACCCGTGCTTCGGAGCAGTTTTGAGAAATGGCAGACGGTAGTAGATTCTTCCCGGCCCCGCGCCTGATCCTCGCCGCCTTGGTGGCGGGCGCGCTGGCGGGGGCGG
>NZ_RZPW01000967.1:0-1969 GCF_003998455.1 Mesorhizobium sp. M7A.F.Ca.CA.001.08.2.1
AGCGAAATCGACCTCACCCGACGGGGCGTTCTCCGGCGTGGTTGCCGCGTCGAGGATCCGCGCCGTCTCGAAAGAGGAGGCGCGCAGCGACGCCAGTCGGGCAAGGCCCGGCTCCATGATCAGGCGCAATTCCAGGACCTCGATCGGATTGGTTACCCTGACCAGTTCCTCGCCATATCTCGGAAGGGCGGTCGGCGCCCGCCTGGCTCGCGCCGGTTTGAGGTCGCCCGAAAGGCGCAGCACTTCAAGCGCCTTGCGAAGCTGATGGCGCTTGACGCTCAGATGTTCCGCAAGATCGCGCTCGGACGGAAGCTTGCCGCCGCCCTGCTGCAACTGGCGGACCGCAGCGATGATGTCGTCGAGATCAGATGGTCCGACCTGCGGCTCGAATGCGCTCAAAACCAAATCTCCTGTCCGATCGGCAGACCGCCGACTCAACGTCCCGACATCATATTGTGACACGAAAACCTGTTCGACGGCACTCAACCAATTCAACCAATCTACAACTGTACGCAATGGTTGACAACACCAGTTGCGCGATGGTTGACTGCCCATGTCGACGGTTGCCATCGCGGCAGACGTCTTTCTCCCGAGGATCACGCATGCCGGCTGGCGAAACCTTTGACTACGTCATTGTCGGTGCGGGATCGGCCGGCTGCGTGCTGGCGAACCGGCTGAGCGAAGACCCCGCCGTGTCGGTGCTTTTGTTGGAGGCGGGGGATTGGGACCGCGATCCGATGATCCACATCCCGCTCGGCTGGGGCAAGATACTGACGGAGCGCCGCCACGACTGGATGTATTTCTGCGAGCCCGAGGCCAATGTCGGCGGCCGCAAGGTCGAATGCGCGCGCGGCAAGGTCATCGGCGGCTCTTCCTCCACCAACGCCATGGCTTATGTGCGCGGCAATCGCGGCGACTACGATCGCTGGGCGGCAAGCGGCCTGACGGACTGGTCGTTCGACAAGGTGCTGCCCTACTTCAAGAAGCAGGAGCGCTGGGAAGCGGGCGAAAGCCGGTACCGTGGCGGCGGCGGGCCGCTGAACACCCAGTTCTGCCGCTACAAGGACGAACTGATCGATGCCTTCGCCACAGCCAGCCGTGATGCCGGATACCCGCAGACCGATGACTATAACGGCGCCATACAGGAAGGCTTCGGCCGGCTGCAGATGACAATTGCCAACGGCCGCCGCTGCTCGACCGCAACCGCCTATCTGCGGCCCGCCATGCGGCGCGGCAATGTCAAGGTGCTGACCGGCGCGATGGCGACGAAGATCCTGCTCAGGGATGGCCGCGCAGCCGGCATTGCCTACACCAGAGGCGGGGCGAGCCATGAAGTTCTGGCGCGGCGCGAAGTTCTGCTTGCCGGCGGCGTCATCAACACGCCGCAGCTGATGATGCTGTCAGGCATAGGCGACAGCGGCGAGCTGGCGGCGCATGGCATCGAGACGAAGGTCGATCGTGCGCAAGTCGGCAAGAATCTGCAGGACCACGTTTCGGTTATCGTGATGTATCGGCGCAAACAGCCTGGACCGTTTCTCAAGATGATGCGGGCCGATCGTATCGGGCTGGATTTCGTCAAGACTTATCTCACCGGAAAGGGCTTTTCGGGAGATGTGCCTGGCGGCGTCGTGGCATTCCTGAAGAGCGACGCAAGCCGGCCGTTGCCGGACGTACAGCTGCTTTTCACCGCCGCGCCGCTTGGGGCATGGCCTTACATGTCGCCGTTCAAGGCGCCGTTCGCCGACGGCTTTGCGACCCGTATCGTTGCGGTGCAGCCGGAGAGCCGCGGCAGCGTCAAGCTGGCGTCGAGCGATCCGGTCGCCGCGCCCCTGATCCATCAGAATTTCCTGTCCTCGCAGCGCGACTGGCAGTCGCTTCGCGCCGGCTTTCGTGTTGCGCGCAACCTTGCCAGCCAGCCGTCCATGACCCCGTTCGTCGGCGCGGAGTTCTTCCCCGGCCCGAACTGCGA
>NZ_RZPW01000968.1:0-1968 GCF_003998455.1 Mesorhizobium sp. M7A.F.Ca.CA.001.08.2.1
GCAATGGAAGGCGGCGAGATAGTCGCCGCGCATGAACTCCTGTCGATGGGGCCAAACTCTGCCCTACGCCGGTCGACCCGCGATCAGCGCTTCATCGAGTGCAGGATGGCCTGCATGTGCTCTTCCAGGTCGAGTTCGCCCCGAGCCTCGGCGGTCAACAGGTAATCGGCCTTGGCCCGGCGGTCGCCTCGGCTGATCGCGGGATAGGAGCAGATGGCAAGCAATGCTTCCTGTTCGACCCGGTCTGCCCTCTTGCGTTCGTGGCTGCTGCTGCCCGCTTGATGAACAACCCTGTGAAGCTCGACATAGCTGGCTTCATGGGCTCCGATCAGCGCCCGCAATTCGGGTGAGGCTCCTTCCGCTTCGGCAAATGTCGGTTCAATGACCGAGGCCACGGCGGTGAACGCAAGAAGTGTACGGCGTGTGATTTCGGGCATGCCTCATATCCCTGCTGTCTGATCATGCAGGCACACCATAGCACCGGCGCAACGGTTCGAAGAGATGCTCCGGGACGCGACCGCACTGTCTGCTGACAAAATGTACTCGCTCCCGCAGCCCGCCCTCCCAGCAGCCAGTGTGGCCTTAAGTCGCAATGATTGGCTTGCGAAAGCAGGGTTTCGGGCTTCATTGACGCTGCGATCGACACCATATGGTGATCCACAGCCCTCCAAAACGAGAGAAGCTCGCTTTGACGCGGTCGCATAGCGGCCGTCAGCCGGCAATGGCTATGAACCAGGAACCTGAAAAACTATGCCTGAAAATGTCAGACCAATTTCGAAAGACGTCCCCCTCATTCAGCTAGGCGTCTATCAGTGCCGCTTCCCGGTAAGCGAAGACCGGTCGGTGCCCGGCGGTTATCGGTTCTGTGCTGGGCCAACTTCGGCGGATCGCGTCTATTGCGATCACCACCACAGCATCGTGACCGCCGTCGACCCTCGTCGATCCCGTTCAGGTCTCCACCCCGCTCAGCGACGCGCCGCTTAAGTCAAGCGGGCGGCGGCCCCCTCTATCAGGTAGCAAGGGCTCAGCGGGATGCGCTCCTCATCAGTGACAGCGTGGGGGCAATGACATGACGCGTGCGCATAGGAAGAGTCCCTCAGTGAGGGCTGGCAGTGTTGTGTCGGAATGGAGCACGACTTTTTTTGGGGGGACCGTCCCTTTTCCTGGCTACATGTGATCTGACTTTCATTAGCGCTTTTGCACAAACAGTGCAGTGTGCGGCGGAGGTTAGATCGTGGCGTTCAATCCCGATGTCGATTGTGAATTCAGGCCAAAGGCGGGGAGCGACGCACACCCTTCCCGCTGTTTAATCCTGCATCGCCCATCGGTGCCTTTTCCCGAGCCGGATCGGCCTGCAAGGAGGGGCGAGCCTTGAAACTGTCTTGCGTCTTCCGGGAATGGCGGCAGTTGGCGAAACCGGTGCCGTCAGACGCCGAACTTTTCCCGGTGCCCCAAAACACGTCGCTTGTTGTGCCCTTTGGCTATCGGCCGAAGTTGGTGCCGCCCGAACGCAGGATAGCTGTCTTTTTTCACGCCTACTATGTGCAGGAATTGGCGGACGCTATCGACCTGCAACTGCGCAATCTGCCGGTTTTGGTCGATATCCATTTCACGACGGACACCGGCGAGAAAGCCGTCTTGCTCAACGAGCGCTTTCAGAGCCACCCGAGGATTCGTCGTCTAAAGACCACTATCACCGCCAATCGCGGCCGCGACATCTACCCGAAAATCGGGCTGATGAACCAAGAGCATCTGGCATACGACTACGTTCTGCACATTCATACCAAGCGATCCGGTCATGAGGACGGATTACGGGACTGGCGGCAGTTCCTCTGGCAGCATCTTCTGGGCTCACCGGAAATTGTCACAAGCGTTTTTGAGATATTCGAACGTTGTCCTGATGTTGGCATGATCGCGCCACAGCATCTTCCATTCATCCGCCCCTGGATCCACTGGGCTGACTGCACG
>NZ_RZPW01000969.1:0-1964 GCF_003998455.1 Mesorhizobium sp. M7A.F.Ca.CA.001.08.2.1
CATGTGCATCGGCCGCTGCGTCAGCGCATGCAGCGGATATTTTTCGAGGTCGACGACCGCTTCCTCGAAGGGCATGTGCCAGAACGGCAGCGGGTCCATGTAGGTCTCGATGCGCCGGCGATCGCCTTCTTTCGGCGGCACCACACGGCCATGGCCACGCGCGGCGAGCCTGAAGCGCTGCATAGGCTCCGAGTAGAGCTGGAAAACGATCGGTTCGGCTTTCGGGATAAAACCCATCTGCACCGCGAAGTCGAGATAGGAGCGGTTGGCCATCTTGTAATAGCGCTGGTCGTCCGCGAAATCATGATGCCAGAAGCCGCCATTGTCGATGTAGCGCTGCAACTGGTCCGGGTTGGCCTCACCCCTGCCGGTCGAGGTCCCATCCTTGCCGCGCCAGCCGGCGAGCGGGCCGATGCCGGGCGTGCGCTCATGGTTGACGATGTAGTCGGCATAGTCGCGGTATCTGGGCGAGCCGTCCTCATCGACGAAACCGGGCAGGCCGAGCCGGGCGCCGAGTTCGATCAGCACCGACTGGAACGGCCGGACGTCGCGGTCGGGCTCGATGACGGGATGGCGGATGGCGTCGCCCGGTCCGTCGGCATGACTGATCGGCCGGTCGAGCAGGCTGATGCAGTCGTGGCGCTCAAGATAGGTCGTGTCCGGCAGCACCAGATCGGCGAACGGCACGGTCTCGGAATAATAGGCGTCGGAATAGATGATGAAAGGGATCTTGTAGTTGCCCGCTTCGTCGCTGTCGGTCAGCATCGCCATGGTCTCGACGGTGTTCATCGAGGAATTCCACGCCATGTTCGACATGTACATCATCAGCGTGTCGATCTTGTAGGGATCGCCTGCCCAGGCGTTGCGGATGACGGTGTGCATCAGGCCGTGCGCGGCCAGCGGCGCGTCCCACGAATAGGCCTTGTCGATGCGAAGCGGCGTGCCGGCCTCGTCGACCAGCAAATCGTCCGGCCCGCAGACGAAGCCGAGCGGCATGCCGTCGAGCGGCGTCATCGGCTTGACGGTCTTGCCCGCCGGCTTCGGTCCGGGCGGCGCGGATCGAGGGTAGGGCGGCTTGAAGCGGAAGCCGCCGGGGACATCCACCGTACCCAACAGCACCTGAAGGAGATGGATGGCGCGGCAGGTGTGAAAGCCGTTCGAATGGGCCGAGATGCCGCGCATGGCGTGCATCGAGACAGGCCGCCCCTTGATCGTCTCGTGGCGGCGCCCGGCCCAGTCGGTCCAGGCGATCGGCAATTCGATCGTCTGTTCGAAGGCGACATGGGCGAGTTCGGCGGCGATCCTGCGGATCGTGTCGGCGGCAATGCCGCAGCGCTCGGCGACCGAGTCCGGTGCGTAACTCTCATCGAGGTAGCGGTCGGCGATCAGCTGGAACACCGGGACGCAGCGGCGCCCGCCGATCGTGAAGCTGCCGGTCAGCGCCGGTTTCGCACCGGCATCGGCGGCGCTGACCGGTGTCTTCGCCACCCTGTCCCAAGCCAGCGGATTGCCGTCGGCATCGCGCACGAACAGCCCGTCATCGGCAGCACCCGGCTCTTGGATGACGAGCGAATGGGCATTGGTGTAGCGCAGCAGATACTCGAGATCGACGCGGCCCGCCTTGAGCAATTCGTGGATGAGGGCGAACACGAACAGGCCGTCTGTTCCGGGCCGGATGCCGATCCAGTCATCGGCAATGGCATTGTAGCCGGTGCGGCACGGATTGATCGAGACGACCCTGGCGCCGCGCGCCTTGAGCTTGCCGAGACCGATCTTGATCGGGTTGGAATCGTGATCCTCGGCGACACCGAACAGCATGAAATACCGGGTGTTGTCCCAGTCGGGCTCGCCGAACTCCCAGAACGAACCGCCGATCGTATAGAGGCCGCCGGCCGCCATGTTGACCGAACAGAAGCCGCCATGGGCGGCGAAGTTCGGCGTACCGAACTGGCTCGCCCACCAGC
>NZ_RZPW01000096.1:0-12328 GCF_003998455.1 Mesorhizobium sp. M7A.F.Ca.CA.001.08.2.1
GCACGAACTCCTATGGTGGATCCGCGCCGAGCGCGGCCGGAAGGACGAATTGGTGCTGCGCCAGGCGGCAGCAATCGCGCTCGACAAGACCGCGACCCGGCTGCGCGATTTCTGCCACATGGAGGAAACGCCTGCCCTGCTTTTCCGGCTCAAGGCGGCGATGGACGGCAACTATCCGTTCGGTGCCTTGATCGACGAGGCGATCCTGGCTACCGGGCGGATCGGCGCCTGGCTCGATCTTCTCATCCCGTGGAACGACCTCAACGAGGCCTTCCGCGCAGCGCTTGACGGCAGGAGGGTCGGGTGATGGAAAAACTGACCATCGGCATTGTCGGTTTCGGCGTCATCGGGCAGCGCTGGACGGCTTGCTTTGCCCATGCCGGCCACACGGTGCGCGTGTTTGATCCGACTGAGCGGCGCGAACAGGCTTTCAATGAGGTGCTGCCTGAACTCATGGCCGACCTCGATGCGTTGAAAGGAACCTCGTACGCGCCCGGCGAGATCCATCTTTTTCCGACGCTCGCCGAGACGCTCGAAGGCGTCGATTTCGTGCAGGAGAACGGTCCGGAAGACCTGGCCCTCAAGCGCCGGCTGCTGGCCGACATCGAAGACCATATTGGCGATGAGGTCGTGATTGCTTCATCCTCCTCGGCCCTGCTGGTGTCCGACATGCAGGGTGAGTGCCGCCTGCCCGGCCGCGTCGTGCTCGGTCATCCCTTCAATCCGGCGCATCTGATGCCGCTGGTCGAGATCGTCGGCGGCAAGGCATCCGATCCGCAGGCGATCGCCCGGGCACACGCCATCTACGAAGCCATCGGCAAGAAGCCGGTAACGCTCAACTGGGAGGTGACCGGCCATATCGCCTTGCGCCTGATGGGCGCCATGTGGCGCGAGGCGATCGCTCTGGTGCGAGACGGCGTCGCCTCGGTCGAGGACGTGGATCGTGCCTTCATGTATGGGCCGGGCGCGAAATGGACCCTGCAAGGTTCGTTCATCTCCAACAGCCTCAACGCCGATGGCATCGAGGACTTCCTGCGCAAATACGGCCCGACCTATCAGGCGATCTGGGACACGCTGCTCGACGCAAAGCTTGACAGCGAGACCATCCGCGCGATCACGGCTTCGACAAATGCGGCGGTGGGCGGGCGCAGCCACGAGGAACTGAAGGCCGCGCGCGAGGCAGGCCTGGTCGGCATTTTGAAAACGGTAGCCGAACGCGGCGCGCTCTAACTCTTTGTTTTGACGCAATTCCGGACAGAAAACCGTTTCACACTTTTCCTGGAATTGCTCTGATCATCACGGTTCAGGAGAACGGCAATGGACTACCGCACTGCCCTCGTCACCGGCGCCTCGAAAGGCATCGGCGCTGCAATCGTCGAGAGCTTGGTCACGGAAGGATTGACCGTCCATGCGCTGGCGCGCAGCCGTGGCGCGCTACAGGTCCTGCAGGAGAGGCTCGGGCCACGCGTGAAACCGCTTGTCGCCGATGTGCGCGACAACGAGGCGATCGCTTCTGCGCTCGGCGCGGCGGAAATCGATGTCCTGGTCAACAATGCCGGCGGTCTGGCGACCGTGCGCCCCCTGCACGAACAGAGCGCGGAGGAAACAGCCGAGGTGGTGGCGCTGAACCTCACCGCACCCTTGCAACTCATCCGCATGTTGCTGCCGGGCATGATCGCGCGCAAGCGTGGCCACATCTTCAACCTGACCAGCACGGCAGCCAGCGGCGTTTTTCCCGGCACGACGACCTACGGTGCGGCCAAGGCCGGCCTTTCCCAGGCCGGTCGCATCCTGCGCTATGATCTCGCGGGCACCGGCGTGCGGCTGACCGAGATCGCCCCGGGCCGTGTGGAAACGGATTTCTATCTGAAGGCCTTCGACGGCGACCGCGAGGACCTGCACAAGCGCATGTACTCGCAACAGCGGCCGCTCGGCCCGGCCGACATTGCCGCCGTGCTTGCTACCGCGCTGCGGATGCCGGATCATGTCGACATCACCGAACTGACCGTCGCGCCGAGCGAACAGGCGCCCGGCGGCCATACCTATCCGCCCGCGCCGCAACGATGAGCATGCGTGGCGTCAGCGACGCCGCGCCTCAGTCCGGCTCGGTCAATTTGTCGAGCACGGCCATGCAGGCCTCCTCCCAGGCCGCAGGCACTCCGCGCGCCGAAAGCACCTGCAGACCCCGCTCGGTGATGCCGCCCGGTGTCACCAGCTCCTCGAGCATCTGATGCATTGGCTGGTCTTTCTCCTCAATCAGCCGCCCGGCGGCCACGAACGTCATCGCCGTCAGCCGGCGGCCAATTGCCGGATCGAGACCTCGCGCACTCGACCATTCAGTCGTCCTGCGGATCAGATCCTGCACCCAGCCATAGATGGCGGCATTGACCGTCGCCAACTCGAAGTCCGTTTCGCTGGCCAGAGCGATCGAGGGGCCAAGCCGGTCGAGGACCGCCCGCGCCTGCTCGAGGTCGGGGAAATAGATCGTCGGACTGGCACAGATTTCGGAAGCCGTGAACGGCATGGCGCGCACCGCGCACGCAGGCGCGACAGCAAACCGCGATAGCGCTACGCCGGCGCAAACCGAAACCATTGTTTGGTCCGTGCGCCACGGCAGGCCAGCGACCGCGTCCGGCGCATGCACGGGCCGCACCGCAACAATGACGATATCGGACTGTTCGACGAGATCGCGATTGTCGATTGCCAGCCGAAAACCGTGCCGGGCGGAGAGTGCCGCCGCCTTGCCCCGCGGCGACAGCACGATCGCCGCGGGATCAAGCCCGGAACGCAAGAACCCAGCCAGCATGGACGTCGCCAGATGCCCGACCCCAAGAATGCCTACAATCATTGTTGTCCCCCGGATTTGAACCTGCTGCTTGCCATTCACACGAAGTTGGGAAAGAAAGGCGCTCTACAAAGTGTCGACACAGCCTGCATACAAATCAGATGAGAACCGTCGTGACCGAACGAGCCGAGACCAGTGCCGATAGCGACCCGTCCCTTGCCGCTGAAGCGGAGACGCGCCGCGCAGCCGATAGCAGCGAACGCGCCTACAACACCATCCGCAAGCTCCTGGTCGAATTCAAGCTGAAGCCCGGGGAACGCATCAACGAGGTCCAGCTTTCGCGCAGCCTCGGCGTTTCGCGCACACCGATCCGCGAGGCGCTGAACCGGCTCGCCTCCGAGGGTTTCGTTTCGCTCACGCCCAATCGAGGCTTTTTCGTCAGAAGCCTCAGCACCGAGGGCCTGCTCGATCTCTACGAGTTCCGCTCGATCATCGAGTGCGCTGCTTTCAAACTGATGTGCGAGCGCGCCGACGACAGCGAAATCGACCGACTGCGGAGCTACTGGGAAGCGATCGTCGATGCCTACCCGGACCAGCCGCCGGATGTCATCCTGGCCGAGGACGAAGGCTTCCATCTGCTCATCGCCGAACTCTCCGGAAATCCGGAACTTGTCGGCCAGCTCAGCTCCATCAATGCGCGCATCCGCTTCATCCGCCGCATCCAGATCGAACATCCTTCGCATGACAAGGCACAGATCACCTCCCATTCGGCCATCGTCGAGGCCGCCGTCAAGCGCGATGCCGAGAACGGCGCGAAACTGTTGCGCGAACATATCGAAATGACCGTCTCCGCCACGCAGCAAGCGCTCAAGGACGCCTTGCTCAAGGTTTTCGCGCCCGACAATGGGGCCGAGCTGAAGCGTCGCCGAAGGGCTCGCGACGCATAATCGATATCTGAGCACAAAATTGAACGCAATAGTGTCGACACTTTCTTGACGACGATCTCTTTGTCTGCTTCGATGGGCTTACACGGGGAAGAAGACCGCAACGGCCTCCCCCTGTCGTAGTCAGCAGCTAAGGGGAACCATGATGAAAAAATCTATCGCCACACTTCTTCTCGGCGCCTCGCTTTTTGCGGCGCCGGCCATGGCCGAGCAGATTACCGTCGGAATGTCCGCGCCGCTCTCGGGCGCGCAGGCCTATTTCGGCAGCACCTGGCACAATGGCTTCAAGCTCTACGTCGACAGGCTGAACGCCGATGGCGGCGTCAATGGCGTCACCATTGCCTATGACCAGCAGGACGACAAGGCCGACCCGCGCGAGGGAACGCTCGTCGCCCAGAAATTCTGCGACAATGACAAGGTCGTGCTTGGCCTGGTGAACTTCAATTCCGGCGTCGCCCAGTCGACGCTGCCGATCTATGAAGACTGCACGCTGCCGACCATGACCTTCGGCTCCAATCCGTCTCTCACCAAGCAGGGCTACAAGTTCATGGTGCGCCCGGTGGCCAACGATCTGGCCGGCGCATTGTTGCCAGCCGAATATGCGCTGGGCAAGCTCGGCGCCAAGACAGCCGTGATCGTCAACGACAAGCAGGTCTTCGGCCAGGGCATTTCCGAAATCTTCGCCAAGAACTTCGAGACCGGCGGCGGCAAGGTCCTCGATACCATTGCCGTGGCGCCGTCCGATGTGGACTTCACCGCTGTGCTGGCCCAGATCAAGTCCAAGAAGCCCGATGCGATCTATCTCGGCGCCGTCATGCCGCAGCTTGCGCTGTTTGCCAAGCAGATGCACGAGCAAGGTATCGCCGCCGTGCTAATGGTGCCGGACGGCGGCTACACGCCGGACCTCATCAAACAGGCGGGCGAAGCCAATATCCAGGGCACGCTTGTCGCGATCCAGGTGCCGCCGATGGATGCCTCCCCCGAGATCGCCGATTTCGCCAAACTCTACAAGGCGAAGTATGGTGAGGAAGCCGGCCCGTATTCGATCTACGGCTATGTACAGGGCCAGATTTTGGAACAGGTGCTGAAGACGACGAAAGGCCTCACGCGTGAGGACCTCAACGCGGCATTGCATGCAGTCAAGGCGAAGACCGTCGTCGGCGAGCTGGAATTCGACGAAACCGGCGAACTCAAAGTCGCCCCATCCTACCTCTACAAGGTGGAGGGAACGGGCTTCCATCTCGTCGGTTCGAAATAGCAGCCAGACCGCCGGAGCCGCATCGCTACGCGCGAAGCGGCTCCTTCACCTGTTGACGGGCGTGCCTGCCGCAAGTACGGGCGGCCACGTCGACCATTCCCCTTCCCGGTTCGACCGGTCCATGGGGTTGCAGGCACAGGACGCCGGCCCATGCTGGGAAATCTTATCCAACAAACGGTAAATGCCCTGACCATCGGCTCGATCTACGCCTTGATCGCGCTCGGCTACACCATGGTCTACGGCGTGTTGCGCATGATCAACTTCGCCCATGGCGAGATGTTCATGCTCGGCGCCTATGTAGCGTTTCTGGCGCTCAGCCTGCTGGTCGGCGATGTCGGGATGTCGGGCGCGCTGGCGCTGACCGCGGCCTTTCTCGTGGCGATCTTCCTCGTCGGCCTCATTGGCGTCGGCATCGAAAGGGTTGCCTACAAACCGCTGAGAAGCTCCACCCGGCTCGCGCCGATGCTGTCCTCGCTCGGCGTCTCATTGTCGCTCGTCACCGGGGTGCAGATCCTGGCCGGCCCACAGCCGGTCGCCTTTCCCAGCTTCTTCCCCGTCGTCCGGTATCAGGTGATGGGCGGCACCATCACCTTGATGCAGATCGGCATCCTGATCGCCGCCTTCGTGCTGATGTTCGGCCTGCATGTCCTGGTCAACCGGAGCCGTATCGGCATCATCGTGCGCGCCGTATCGGAAAGCCGACCGACCGCACAACTGCTTGGCATCAACGTCAACGGCGCCATCTCGATGGTCTTCTTCGTCGGGCCGCTTCTCGGCGCTGCCGGCGGCATCCTCTATTCCAGTTACTATGGCATCATGTCGCCCAGCATGGGCGCCGTCATCGGGCTGAAGGCCTTCACCGCGGCCATCCTCGGCGGCATCGGTTCAATCCCCGGCGCCATGCTCGGCGCCTTCATCCTGGCTTTCATCGAAGTGTGGGGAACCGCGCTGCTGCCCCTTGTCACAAACGGCGTGCTCGGCACCGAGTATCGCGACGTTCTCGCCTTTGCGATCCTCATACTCGTGCTTCTGGTCCGTCCTGCCGGTATACTCGGCGAGGCCGTCTCCGAGGAAAGCACCGTGTACAAGAGGGAATTCTGATGGCCGCCGCCGACACTCTCGCCGCGGCCCGGCCGCGTGCGAACCGGACCATCTCCTGGCTCGTCTTCGCCATCGCGATCGCGCTGATCATGGCCACGCCCTTCCTGCCCAACTACCATGTCCGTGTCCTCAACAGCCTGCTGATCTACATCCTGCTCGGCATCGGCCTGAACATCGTGATCGGCTATACCGGGCTGCTGGATCTCGGCTTCGTCGCCTTCTACGCGGTCGGCGCCTACAGCTATGGGCTGCTGGCAAGCCCGCAGCTCGGCCTGCATATGCCGTTCCTGCTCATCCTGCTCGTCGCCGCCTGCCTGGGTGCGGTCACCGGCATATTGCTCGGCATTCCGGTGTTGCGATTGCGCGGCGACTATCTGGCCATCGTCACACTTGGCTTCGGCGAGATCATCCGCATCATCATCAACAATCTCGACTGGCTGACCGGAGGGCCGCAAGGCATTGCCCGGCTGGACAAGGCGTCGATCCTCGGCATACAGATTGCCCGGCCGATCGACTTCTTCTGGCTGCTGCTGATCACCGTGCTCATCGTCGGCACCGTGGTCTGGCGGCTCGAGCGCTCCATCCTCGGCAAGGCCTGGGCGGCGATCCGCGAGGACCAGGACGCCGCGCGCGGCATCGGCATCAACACCACCAATGCCAAGCTTGCCGCTTTCGCCACCTCGGCCACGATCGGTTCCATAGCCGGCGCGATCTTCGCCGCATCGCAGCGTTTCGTCAGCCCGGAAAGCTTCACGCTGCAGGAATCGGTGCTGATCGTGCTGATGATCGTGGTCGGCGGCATCGGCAACATCTTCGGCATCGTCGCCGGCGCGGCAATCCTGATCCTGCTGCCGGAGCTGCTGCGCGAATTCGCCGAATGGCGCATCCTCTTCCTCGGTCTTTTGATGATCTCGCTGATCATCGCGCGCCCGGCCGGCATCGTGCCGCGCAGCTTCGGGCCGGAGAAACTGATCCGAGGGCTTTTCGGAAAATGACGCTGGTCTTTCAGAGCCTTCGCAAGGTGTATGGCGAGGTCGTCGCCATCGACGACGTGTCGACCGACTTCGCTCCCGGCATGATCCACGGCGTGATCGGACCGAACGGCGCCGGCAAGTCGACGCTGATCAACATGACGGCTGGTTCCTACACAGTGTCGTCGGGCTCGATCACGCTCGACGGCAAGCGTCTCGACAAACTCAAGAAATACCAGATCGCCAATTCGGGAATTGCCCGCACCTATCAGAACATCCGCCTCTTCGACCAGATGTCGGCGATCGAGAACCTTGAAGTCTGTTTCTATCCCGCCGAGGTTGCGGCCGCCTGGAGCGAAGTGATCTGGCCACCCTATGCCAACGCCCAGCGCCGGCGCCGGCGTGAGAAATGCATGGAAATCCTAAGGTTTTTTGACCTTCAGGGCTACGCCGACGTCGATGCCGGGGGCCTGCCCTATGGCCGACAGCGCATGCTGGAGATCGCCCGCGCCTTGGTCGCCAATCCGCGCGTCCTGCTGCTCGACGAGCCCGCCGCCGGATTGAACCACCACGAGACGGCGGAGCTGACGGCAAAACTCACCGCGTTGCGTTCGCCCGACCGGATCATGATCGTCGTCGAGCACGACATGGATCTCGTCATGACGCTCTGCGACAGCATCATCGTCATGCATCACGGAAAGCTGCTCTTCCGGGGCACGCCCTCCGAAGTGCAGGCAAGCACCGACGTCCAACTCGCCTATCTGGGAACCGCCAATGACATCGACGACATCCGGGCCGCTGCTCAGGATCGCCGGGCTCAGCTCGGGATACGGACGCGTCGGCGTTCTTGAGGCCATCAGCATTGACGTCGATCCGCACGAGATCGTCGTCATCCTGGGTCCCAACGGCGCCGGCAAGACAACGCTGCTCAACTCAATCTCCGGTGTTGCGCGGCCCTCCGCCGGCAGCATCGCCTTCGAAGGCCGCGATATCACCGGGATGCGGCCCGAACAGGTCGTGCGTCTCGGCATCACCCACTGCCCGGAAGGCCGCCAGATCTTCCAGCGCCTGACGGTGGAGGAAAACTTGGTCGCGGCCCATATCGGTCGCGGCGGGAAGAGTTTCGAGGCGTTGCGCGCCGAGGTGTTCGAGCTGTTTCCTGTGCTCAAAGAACGGCGCAACGGCATGGCAAGCCGCATGTCCGGCGGCCAGCAGCAGATGCTGGCGATCGGGCGCGCGCTTATGGCCGAGCCGAAGCTTCTGATGCTCGACGAGCCGTCTCTCGGTCTTGCCCCGAAGATCGTCCACCAGATCTTCCGCATCATCCTCGACCTGTCGCGCAACGGCATTTCGATCCTGCTCGTCGAGCAGAACGTTCAGCTGGCGCTCGAATGCGGCGACTACGCCTACCTGCTCAACACCGGCAAGGTGAAGCTGCATGGCCCGGCGCAGGAAATGGCCGCGCATTCGGCCCTGAGGGAACACTATCTCGGCGGCGCCAGCGAGGACGTCCTTCATGTTTGAGGTCGACTGGAAGACGCCGCATCTGTGGCGCAAGACCGCGAACAGGCGCCCGGCCGCACCGGCACCGCAAGGCGACCTGAAGACGGACGTGCTGGTGGTCGGCGGCGGCTTCACCGGCATGGCCGCGGCACTCGGCGCGCGCGACAGCGGCGTGAACGTCATCCTGCTTGAGAGCAACGAGATCGGATCGGCAGCGTCGGGCCGCAACAACGGCCTTGTCATCTCCCACCATTCCAAGGCCTCGCCGGCGGAGTTCGAGGCGGTCTACGGCAAGACGATCGGTGAGCGCTACAATCGCATGGTTGCGGATGCGGCCGGCGTCGCCTTCGGCCTGATGCAGCGCTTCAACATAGACGCCCACCAGGTTCAGGAAGGCTGGATCCAGCCCGCTCACACCGACACCACGCTTGCCCGCGCGCGCCAGTTCTACGAAGAGTGGAAAGCCTTCGGCGCCAATGTTTCCTGGCTTGACCGGGCCGAAGCCAGCGCGCGCATCGGCAGCCCCTATCTCGGCGGCTGGATGGTGCACAATTCCGGCCACATCAATCCGTTCGCCATGACCATTGGCCTTGCCGGCGCCCTTGAGCGCGAAGGCGTGACCATCTTCGAGAACGCCGCGGCGTCTGGCATCGAGAAGGTGGAAGGCGGCTGGCGCGTCTTCACCGCAACGGGAAGCGTCACGGCGCCACAAGTGGTGCTTGCCACGAATGCGCTTACCGGCGACCTCTGGCCTGGGCTGAAGAAGACACTGATGCCGTTCAAGGTTTTCCAGGCCGCGACAAACCCGCTGCCGGAAGGCCTGCGCACCCAGATCCTTGTCGGCAACCCCGCGGTGTCCGACATGCGCAACGACATCCGCTATTTCCACTACGACGTCGACGGCCGGCTGGTGAGCGGCGGCACGCATACATTCTGGTTCGACGAGGCCGACCGCGGTTGCGCCAAGGTCTCGAGCATGCTGGGCAAGGCTTTTCGCGCATTCGGCGGCGAACCGCCGATCGTGGAATACTGGCATGGCACCTTTGCCGTGGTGCCTGATCGCAGACCTCGCCTCTATCGCTTGGCACCCGGCCTCGTGTTTGGTGGCGTCTATTCCGGCCGCGGCGTGGCATTGGCAATGTCACTTGGCCAGGAAATCGGCCGCTGGGCGGCAGGCCGGCGCCGGGACGAGCAGATGCCTTTGCCGGTCACCAACATGAAACCGGTTCCGTTCCATCCGGTCGCCGTGCAGGTCGCGAACCGCATGCATCTCTGGAACCGCTTCAAGGATCGAAGCTCTTGATGACATTACAGACCGACGATGCTGATTTTTGTGCCGGCGGCTTGATGGTCCAGCCAAGGTGTTGTCTTGGCACTTCATGTCATGGGGCGGCGGCAGTCCCTCTCCAGGATTTGAACCAATGCGCGCGGCACTGTGAGCACCGAGCCCCCAAGCCCCGCCGAAAACTCGTCGCGCCGGAGTCCTTCAAGCTCCGCCACCAAGGCTTTCAGGCTGCGTGTCAGCGTCTCCCTGTCCATGCCAGCGTTCAGCCCCCGATTGCCACGACCGCGAGCGTCGTCGCCCGCCGCTGCGTCTCGCGCTTTGTCAGTGCCCCGAGCCATACCCGGAGAGGGGTTGATCCAAGGTTGCGACCTGCCCGGCAGGGATTCGCATCTGGAAGAAGAATCCCGAGTCTTTGCGCCATAGATACGTCGCCCGCTCCAGGTGTGCGTTTCTGGATAAAGGCGATAATTACACAATATAATAAAAGACTTAGGTAATGGTGGTGCTGGCAGTCACTAGCGAACCAGTCTCTGTCTGATTTTCCCTGTTAGGCGCCGAACACAGCGAATTCTCGGCGATTCTTGACGCCCGAGCCAAATTCGACCTTAAATCCCGGAGCGGTTTCAATCTCTTGGGAGGAAATTCCCTATTCGGCCTAACAGGGAAACGAAAGCGCCCTAACAGGGAAGCGACTCGGATCTCGAGGGTTGTAAATGCGCCCTTGCTTGACTTTGAGCTGCGTTGCGACTGGGTTGCGTCATACCCGCCAAATCGCACAAAACCCAGATGCAGCACACTTTCACCCGCCAAGGATTGTATGACCTCGTTTGGTCGACGCCCATTGTCACGCTCTCTGAGCGGTTTTACGCCTTGGGAATGGCCCACGTAGACATCCTGGCGTCAGATGAGATCAGGACCAAAGGCTGACGTGGCTGGGTACGGGAGACTTTGGACTTCCGTTGGCATGTGGTCTGTCGGCTAAAGATTTTGGCAAGTCATCACGAAAAAGCAGATAAGAGCCAATTCCGAATTTCAAGCGGCCCAACCAGGCGATGATATCCAGCGGCTGAGGCGTCGATTGCATTTCGGCCGCTCGACCGATGGTGACCGGCTCCCCGTCGGCTCATATGATCGATATGGAACACCATCATGCGAGGCGGCAAGCATTTTTTCCGGCGGCAGCTAGGGCCGTGCGGCAAGAATGCCCCGCGTTACTCCGCCGCGATCCGTTGAACAAAATCCAGAAAAGCGCGCACTTTTGCAGGCGGCATGTGGCGTGACGGATGATAGGCGTAAAGCGGAAACTGCTCGTCTGACCATTCCGCCAGGATCGTCGCGAGCGCCCCGCTCTCAAGCCACTCGTCGAGGCCGATGGCAAGGCTCTGGAATATGCCTTGCCCCGCGAGACCGGCCGCGACGGCGGCGGAGGGATCGTCCAAGACCAACCGCCCCGACGCCTTGATCTCGATGGCCCCGTTATCCCCTCGGAATTCCCAGGTGAACGGCCGCCCGGTCTGCGGGTCGCGGAATAGGATGCAATCGTGGTGCATCAGGTCGTGGGGCGTGGCTGGAATGCCGTGACGGTCGAGATAGCTTGGGGCGGCACAGGTCAGCACCGGGACGTCCAGCAGTTTGCGCGCGATCAGCGAGGATTCGTCCGGCGGACCGAAGCGCACGGCGACATCCGCGCCGCTCATCAACTCTTCGCGATAGTTGCTGGTGGTCAGATCGAGCGACAGTGCGGGGTAGCGTGCCAGGAATTCACCGATCCTCGGCGCCAGCACCATTCGCGCGAACCAGGGATCGATCGATACCCTGAGCCGCCCGCCCACGAATGCCGCCGAACCGGCGGCTTCGGAGGCCGCCTCCTCCAGTCCGGCCAGCAGCGGCATTATCCGGGCATGGAAGCGCGCGCCCTCCTCCGTCAGCGTGACCTCGCGCGGATTGCGGTCGAACAACCTGACACCGACACGTTGTTCGAGCCTCGCCACCGCACGGCTGACCCCCGATGGCGTGAGACCGAGAACATCCGCGGCCCGCACGAAATTGCCCGCTTCCATCACCGCCCCGAAAACGCCGACCCCGGTCAGCAGCCGCGTGTCGAAACTCATGCCCTAACTCCGTTGCAAGGTCGATGATCGTTAATGGCCCATCATGATGATTTTGAGTCATCTTATCTTTGATTTTATTGCGCGTGAATCATCGCGTCGCTTCCCATAGATGATTTTTGAGCGCCGGGACGGCGCCGGCGGCACACCGGACCGCGGAAGTCTCCGACCTTGCGAGAAGGAATTCATCCATGAATGCGATCTCACGCAGAAGCCTGTTGGCGCGTGGCGGCCTTTTGCTGGCGGCGGGCGCCGCCGCGGTGAACACGCCGGTTCACGCACTGGCGGCCAACCGGCAAGCGCGGTCCGGCAACTTCAAGTCCATCAACATGGCCATGGAACAGGCGGGGCGCGACGGGATCGGCGCCGGCGT
>NZ_RZPW01000970.1:0-1957 GCF_003998455.1 Mesorhizobium sp. M7A.F.Ca.CA.001.08.2.1
GCCTGATCGCGCCTGCGGGGCAGGCGCGATCAGGCTGGTCGAAGTTCAACGGGCGGGCGGAAAGCCCGCTGCCGCGTCGGAATTCCTGCGCGGGGCCAAGATCGAAAAAGGACTGAAATTCTCATGAGCATGATGTCGATACGCGCGGCAACGCCGCGGGATCGCGAGGCCATCCGCCTCGTCGAGGAACACGCTTTCGGCCAGCAGGCGGAGGCCGGTCTGGTCGACGCGCTGGTGACCGGCGGCGACGCGGTTGCCGAACTGGTTGCGGAAGAGGACGGCCAGGTGGTCGGCCATATCCTGTTTTCGCGGCTGTTCGTCCAGAATGGCGGCAAGACCTTCGCGGCCGTAGCGCTGGCGCCGCTGGCGGTGGAGCCCTCGTTCCATGGCAGCGGCATTGGCGGCGCGCTGATCCGCGAGGCGCATATCCGCCTCAAGGATGGTGGTGAGACGCTGGCCGTGGTGCTGGGCGACCCCACCTATTACGGGCGTTTCGGCTATAGCCACACGCGTGCCGAGAACTTCGAAAGCGAATACCAGGGCGAAGCGCTGCAGGCGCTGGCCTGGGGTGACGCGCCAGAAGCAGGCAGGCTGGTCTACGCCTCCGCCTTCACCGCTCTCGCCGCGTAGAACAGTCAGCCGTTTTCACGGAAACGGCGAACTGCACTCCTCTTTGTTTTAACGCAATTCCGAACGGAAAACCGTTTCACACTTTTCCTGGAATTGCTCGAGGCGAGAGCTCTAGCCGCAAATGCCGCGTTTTCGCCTCGACATCGAATATGACGGCAGCCTGTTTGCCGGCTGGCAGCACCAGGCGGATCAGCCTTCGGTGCAGCAGGCGATCGAACAGGCGATCGAAAAATTCTGCGGCGAAGCGATCAGGCTGCGCGCCGCCGGCCGCACCGATGCCGGCGTGCATGCGACTGCGCAGGTGGCGCATGTCGACCTCGTCAAGGCGTGGCCGAGCGACAAGGTGCGCGATGCCGTCAACGCCCATCTGCAGGCGGCCGGGGCGCGCATCGCCATCCTGAAAGCGACGGTGGTCTCCGACAGTTTCGACGCCCGCTTCTCGGCCATTGGCCGCCACTATCTCTACCGCATCCTGAACCGCCGCGCGCCGGCCGCGCTCGACAAGGGCAAGGTGTGGTGGGTGCCGAAGCGGCTCGACGCCGGCGCCATGCACGAAGCGGCAAAGGTCCTGCTCGGACGGCATGACTTTACCACCTTCCGCTCGACCCAGTGCCAGGCCAACAGCCCGATCAGGACGCTGGAACGGCTCGATGTGAGCCGACAAGGCGACATGATCGAGGTCAGGGCTTCGGCGCGCTCGTTCCTGCACAACCAGGTGCGTTCGATGGTCGGCTCGCTCAAGCGTGTCGGCGACGGCGGCTGGAGCGCGGCCGACCTGAAAACGGCGCTCGAGGCGCGCGACCGCGCCGCCTGCGGCCAGGTGGCGCCGCCCGACGGGCTGTTTCTCTCCGGTGTCGATTATCCGGTCGAGACGAGCCCGGAAAGGCTCTGAACTCCGACATCGTCCGGGACGGTGATGCCGAGCAACGTCTGCAGGCCGAACAGCACCAGCAGCGACGCAATGAACATGCCGACGAAAACGGCCGTGCCGACCGCTGCGCCCCTGCCCATCGTGGCATTTGTCATGCGCCAGGTCAGCACCATAGAAAGGGCAAAGAGGAACAGCGACACAAGGCTCGAAACCTGGCTTGCGGACGACAGGAAAAGCCGGATCAGCGCCGAAGGCAGCATCAGCCAGGCGGTGATGGCCGAAGCCCAGTTGCTGGCAACGACGTAGTGGACAAAGCGGCCGCCTATGCCGGCGCGCGGCGCGATGAAAGCGAGCGCAACCAGCGGCAGCACCCAGGAGCCGATGTCGACCGTCGCCAGGCGCACCAGCATGCTGAAGCGCCCCGCGAAGGCGTCGGGATCGCCGATTTCGTTGGCG
>NZ_RZPW01000971.1:0-1939 GCF_003998455.1 Mesorhizobium sp. M7A.F.Ca.CA.001.08.2.1
TTTCAGGTGCACCGTACAGTGGACGCGCATTCGGCGCCTGCGGATCGGCAAGCGCGAACACCGCCTTGGCGGTGGCGGCGCCATAGTCGTCGTCGATCTGGTAGTTGAGCTCGAAGGCGCCGTTGGCGGCGCGCTTGGGCTCGCCGACGAAGCGGATCTGCGGCGGCTTGTCCGGTACGACCGCGAAGGCCCAGCGGCCGAGCTGGTCCTCGCCCGACGTCAGCGTCAGCGTGCCGTCGCCGGTCAGCTTGCTGGTGAACTGGCGCACCTTGGACGGCGTAGCCGGGCTTGCAGCCGGCTTGGCGGCGGCCTGCGGCGCAGCCGGGTCGATGGCGCGGGAATTGCTATTCTTGTCGGCGTAGCCGAGCGTTTCCTCGCCTGAGCCGCCCGTCACGCGCAGCGAAACGTCACTGCCTTCGGGAACCGTAAAGGTCGGGATGGCCTGGTTGGCGTCGGCGGTCAGGAAGATCGGCGGCTTGCCGGTGTAGGACGGCGGCGTCACCCAGGCGTCGATGCGCGGCGGCACGATATCGCGCGCGCCATGGGCATTGAAGCCGTCGCTGATCCTGCCGCCCGTCGGCCCGAAGGAGAAGGCGAAGGCGGTAACGAGCAAAAGTGCCGCTACCGCGCGCAGGGCCCAAGGGTCGCGCTCCGGCACGCGCGTGCGCGGCAGGTCGGCGCCAACGTTGTCGAGCTTTCCGGCCATGCGCTTCTGGTGTTCGCGCCATAGCGCCTGCGAGAAGCTGCTTTCCCGGCCGCTTGGCCGGTCGGTCTGCACCAGCACCGGGCTGTGCAACAGTTGATTGGCTGCCTCGATGCGGCGGTCGATTTCGCCGGCGCCCGGCAGGCGGAAGAAACGCAGGGGATAAAGCGCGGCCAGTGCTGCTATGGCAAAGGCAGCGACCAGGCCGATGCGCGTCATATCCGGCAGCCGGGAGAATAGCCCGAGCCAGGAGATGCTGAGGAACAGGCTGGCAACGATGACCAGGGGAAGCAGCAACGGCCAGCCGCGCTCGACCACCATCGAGACCCGCGTGGCCAGCCTGCTCAAAGCCAGCCGCCCGGCGAGGCCGCGATCGCTGCTGAAGGTGGGTCGTTGCGTCATCGGCCCTTCCTTGAGCCTATGGCATCCCGAAACCGGGATGCGGCCCTATCCCTTTGAGCATGATCTGTTCCGAAAGGGATTCCATGTTTCGGGATCATGCTGTGGAGCGGGCAGATAGCCCGACGCCTCACGACTCAAAGAATACCAGCAAACACGGCAAAGGCGAGGCAGTTCGAAAAAACGTGAAATGGACCGTTATAGTTCCATCCTGCATACCCTTTAGAAGGCAGCAGGCCCTTTAGAAGGTAGCGGGGTCCGCATTCGCCCCGCAGACCAGCACGGCGAGCCGTTCGCCCTGCGCCGGCGCATAGCGGCCCGACAGGATCGCGGCAAAGGCGGCCGCACCTCCCGGCTCGGAGATGATGCGGGTTCGGTTCCACAGCGCCTTCTGCGCGGCGACGATGTCGTCGTCGCCGACCAGGATCGAGCGTTCGACATAGGCCTCGGCGATCGGGAACATCATTTCGCCGACGCGCTTTGGCGCCAGTGAATCGGCGGCGATGCCCTCGGCCGGCGCGTCGACGGGGTGCCCGGCCTCGAAGGCGCGATGCAGCGTCGGCGCTCCTTCCGGCTCGACGGCGATGATACGGATGCGGCCGGCGAACCAGGCAGCGATGCCGCCGATCAGGCCGCCGCCGCCGACAGCGACCAGCAGCGTGTCGATCCGAGGCAAATCGGCCTCGATTTCGAGCCCAAGCGTGCCCTGGCCGACCAACGTTTCCTCCTGGTTGAAGGCGTGAATCTGCAAGGCGCCGGTCTCCTCGGCGAACCGTTCGCTGGCGGCCAGCGCTTCGGCATAGCGGGCGCCGCCGACGATCAGCTCGGCGCCATAGG
>NZ_RZPW01000972.1:0-1938 GCF_003998455.1 Mesorhizobium sp. M7A.F.Ca.CA.001.08.2.1
CTTGATCAGATCGATGACCGCGCCAAGCTGCTCGGGAGAAACCGGAGCGTTTTCAATGTCTTTTCCGGCCTTGTTCAATTGCCCGAGCAGATCGTTGATGACCCAGTTGGCGGCGAGCTTGCCGTCGCGGCCGGCGGCCACCTTCTCGAAATAGTCGGCGATCGGCTTTTCCGAAACCAGGATCGAGGCGTCATAGACCGACAGGCCGAGCGACGCGATCAGCCGCGCCTTCTTGTCGTCTGGCAGTTCCGGCAATTCCTTGGCCAGCGCATCGACATAGGCCTGGTCGAATTCCAGCGGCAAGAGGTCCGGATCGGGGAAGTAGCGGTAATCATGCGCCTCTTCCTTGGAGCGCATCGAACGCGTCTCGCCCTTGACGGCGTCGAACAGCCGCGTCTCCTGGTCGATCTTGCCGCCATCCTCGAGAATGGCGATCTGCCGGCGCGCCTCGAAGTCGATGGCCTGGCCGATGAAGCGGATCGAGTTGACGTTCTTGATCTCGCAGCGCGTGCCGAACTCGCCGCCCGGCTTGCGCACCGAAACGTTGACGTCGGCGCGCATCGAACCTTCGTCCATGTTGCCGTCGCAGGTGCCGAGATAGCGCACGATGGTGCGCAGCTTGGTGACATAAGCCTTGGCTTCGTCGGCCGAGCGCATGTCGGGCTTGGAGACGATCTCCATCAGCGCCACGCCGGAGCGGTTGAGGTCGACATAGGACATGGTCACATGCTGGTCGTGCATCGACTTTCCGGCATCCTGCTCCAGATGCAGCCGCTCGATGCCGACCTCGATGTCCTCGAATTCGCCCTGACGATCGGGGCCAACGGAAACGATCACCGTGCCCTCGCCGACGATCGGCTGCTTGAACTGCGAGATCTGGTAGCCCTGCGGCAGGTCTGGATAGAAGTAGTTCTTCCGATCGAAGACCGACTTGTGGTTGATCTGCGCTTTCAGCCCAAGGCCGGTGCGGATCGCCTGCTTGACGCATTCCTCGTTGATGACCGGCAGCATGCCGGGCATCGCCGCATCGACCAGGCTGACATTGGCGTTGGGCGCCGCGCCGAAAGCGGTCGAGGCGCCGGAAAACAGCTTTGCTTCCGATGTAATCTGGGCATGGACCTCGAGGCCGATGATGATCTCCCAGTCGCCGGTGGCACCGGAAACAAGGCGCTTGGCGTCGGGCGTGCGGGTGTCGATGAGGGACATGGTGGCCTGCGTATTGGAACTGCGGATAATGCGTTTCGCACACTTTGGTGTGCAACTTCGCTAGTGCAAACCGCCAAAAGAGACAAGCGCCCAAAAAACACAAGCGCAAAGCCGCGGACTGGCCTTTTCAGCTGCGTTCGCCTATAGGAGGTCCATTCCAATGGAGAGTGGATGTCCACTTACGCTCAGTCCCGGTAAGGCCCTGACCTCCTGGCGAGGCAGGGCAGAAAACCTGAAACCCCGTGCCGCGAAGCTTCGCGGCGGCGGCATTTTTTGTTTTCCCGGAAAACTCTCACATGGATATTTCGCGCAGCGCATGACCCCGAAAATCGGTATCGATTTTCGGAAAGGATCATGCGCCAGATCATAAGTGCCACAGCGTCCTTTGCGCGTCCAAGAGGACGCGCGGCGCTGTGGAAACAGCGCATCCTGCACCTGCTCGCGCAGGGCGGACGCATTGAAATCGAAAAGAACGAGAAGAAACGGATCGCCTCCGTCAAATGCCTGACCCGCGACGGCTGGCATTATCCGGGCGTCGATCTCGAGCTGTTTCGAAAACTGAAGCGGAAGAAGGCTGTTTCTTCGTCTGACGGTGGACCCTACCGCATCACCCGGCGCGGGCTCGCACTCGTCCGCTCCGAACTCGACAACAGGTAACCACGGCTCCGCCGGTCGGTTCTCCGGCCGGCGGTTCGCCTCACCGCTCAGGCGGTGGCGATGTAGGCTCTGATC
>NZ_RZPW01000973.1:0-1934 GCF_003998455.1 Mesorhizobium sp. M7A.F.Ca.CA.001.08.2.1
CATCTGCAGCGTCTCGACCTTGCCGAGATCGATAACCATCAGCTGCGCGACCTTGGCCTGACGCCGCAAGACGTGCGCCGCGAATGCGCGAAGTCCTTCTGGCAGCCCTAGCAGACCAGTCGGCACGACGTTTCGATGCCGTTCAAACTATCGACGCAGCCCCGAGGAGACCACAATGACCATCACCTGCTTCATCCGCTACGAGATCGACCCGTTCGGCAAGGCGGCCTTCGAGGAGTATGCGCGCAACTGGGGCCAGGCCATTCCGCGCTGCGGCGCCGATCTGATCGGCTATTACGCGCCGCATGAGGGCTCGGCGACGACCGCCTATGCGGCCTATAACATCGAAAGCCTGGCCGCCTACGAAGCCTATCGCGCCCGGCTTGCCGCCGATCCCGCCGGCAAGGCAAACTACGAGTTCGCCAAACGCGAGAGATTCATCCTGAAGGAGGATCGCATGTTCCTGAAACTGGCCTCAGGCCCGCACGCGAAACTGGTGCTGCCGTGATTGCCGTCATCTTCGAGGTCGAACCGGCGGAGGGCCGGCGCGATGCCTATCTGAGCATCGCCGCGGACCTGCGTCCGCTGCTCGACGGCATTGACGGCTTTCTCTCCATCGAGCGTTTTCAGAGCCTGGCCGATCCGAACCGCATCCTGTCGCTGTCGTTCTGGCGAGATGAGGAAGCCGTGAAGGACTGGCGCAACACCGAGGAACACCGGCAGGCGCAGAAGGCCGGTCGCGGCGGCATCTTTGCCGGCTACCGATTGCGCATCGCCCATGTCGTGAGGGACTATGGGCTGACGGAAAGGGACGAGGCGCCGGCCGACAGTCGGGCGGTGAATGGGTGAGTGAGGCTACTCACGCATTCCCGATCAGCACGCCGGCCGCGAACACCAGGGCGCCGCCCAGCACCACCTGGAAGGCGGCGCGCAGGAAGGGCGTCTGCATGTAGCGGTTCTGGACAAAAGCGATCGCCCACAATTCGAAGAACACCACCACCGCGGCAACCCCGGTCGCCGTCCAGAAATGCGGAATGAGATAGGGGAGTGCATGCCCGAGACCGCCCAGCGTCGTCATGATGCCGACGGTCAGACCGCGCTTGAGCGGCGAGCCGCGGCCCGACAGCTTGCCGTCGTCTGAAGCGACTTCGGTGAAGCCCATCGAAATGCCGGCGCCGATCGAGGCGGCAAGCCCGACCAGCAGCGTCTGCCAGGTGTCATGCGTGGCAAAGGCGGCAGCAAAGATCGGCGCCAGTGTGGACACCGATCCGTCCATCAGCCCGGCCAGCCCTGGTTGCACATAGGTGAGGATGAACTGGCGCTGCTCGGCGGCGGTCTCTTCGTCCTTCACTTCGCCCGGCACATGTTTCTGCTCCAGCCGCTGCGCCAGTGTCTCATGGCCCAGTTCGGCCACCGCCAGATCGTCGAGCAGTTTTCGCGTCGAGGCATCCGCCGTGCGCTTGGCAGCCTCGACATAGAAAAGGTAGGCTTGCCGCTCCATCGCCTCGGCCTGGCTGCGCACGTGCTCGATGCCGAGCGGCCGGACCAGCCAGTCGGGCTTGCGCTCGTAATAGCCCTTCACATGTTCGCGCCGGATCAGCGGAATGCGCTCGCCGAAACGCTTGCGGAAAAGCTCGATCAGCGAATCGCGATGGCCATCCTCTTCCTCGGCCATCTCCTCGAACACTTTTGCCGATTGCGGGAAGTTTTCCGTCAGGCCGTCGGCATAGGCCCGATAGATGCGACCGTCATCCTCCTCGGACGAAATGGCCAGCGCCAGGATCTCCTGTTCGGAAAGCGATTCGAAGGGGCGGCGGCCGAAGCCGAAAACACGGGAAAGCATGAGGAATTCACCCTAGTTTAGAATAGTTCTAAACTAGGGCTCAAGGTGCCTCCGGTCAATTGCGCGCTTGGGTCGCGGTCAAGAATTGTTG
>NZ_RZPW01000974.1:0-1931 GCF_003998455.1 Mesorhizobium sp. M7A.F.Ca.CA.001.08.2.1
GCGGGCTGATCGCGGCCGTCGTCGCACTGCTGGTCGTTGCCGGCGGCGGCTATGGCATCTGGCTGAACAAGGACGCCTTCGGCAAGATGCTGGGGCTTGGCGGCAATCAGGTAGCGAAAACCGAACCCGTGAAGCCGGCGCCGGCCAAGCCGGCAACCGATGCCGCGGCAGCGCCGCCGGCGCCCGCGGCTGGCGGCACGGAAGCCGAAAGCACGAAATTCACCCAGCGGCTGACACCGCAGGGTGGTGAAGTCGACCCGGGTCCGGCCGGTGGCCAAAGCGGCATCGGCGAAGGCGAATCGGTCGCGGCGCTGACCACCCCGCCTTCGGCCACGAACGCACCGGCGATTTCCGCACCGGCCGCCGGTACGCCTGCCGCGACTACGCCTCCGGCGACAGATGCCGCCCCCGCAACGCCGCCTGCCAACGGAGCAGCGCCTGCAGCGCCGGCCGGTGCTGCTGGCACGCCGCCAGCACCGGCAGGTGCCGCGCCGCCCGCCCCGGCGGCTGCGCCTGCGGAAGCCGCCCTGCCTGTCGGCCAGAAGGCGATCTTCTATGAGGAGCGCACCAGCACCGCCCAGGGCTCCGCCGAGCCCGGCAACATCGTCTGGTCGCTGGTGCAGGAATCGCCCGGTGGCGACCTGCCGCCGGAGCCGGCGATCCGCGCCGAGGCGACCATTCCCGGCAAGGACATCCAGTTGCGCATGACCATCCGCCGCAACACCGACCAGACGCTGCCGGCCAGCCATATCATCGAGATGATCTTCCTGACGCCCGACGGCTTCGAGGGCGGCGGTGTCGACAACATCCTGCGCGTTGCCATGAAGGCTTCGGAGCAGGATGCCGGCAGCCCGCTGATCGGCATTCCGGCCAAGATTGCCGACGGCTTCTTCCTCGTCGCGCTCAACGACACCAAGGCCGACGAAGACGCCAACATGACCCTGCTGCGCGGCCAGGACTGGATCGACGTGCCGGTCGTCTACAAGACCGGACGGCGGGCGTTGCTGACCATGGAAAAGGGCATTCCCGGCGAGAAGGTGTTCGACGAGGCGATCAAGGCCTGGCAGGCGAAGACGGCTGGCTGAGAAAGCCGCTGTCCCGTAGCCTCTTGATTCAGAAGCCCTGGAACAGCATGTCGAGTGCGGCGACGATGTCGTCGTGGTGCCTGGAAAGATTCCCCTCGGTATCCGGCAGCTCAGAGGCCATCAAGGCTGACATGAACTGCGTGACCATCACATGATCCTTGCCATCGATAGTGAAGGTCGGGTTTAGCCGGCGGCCCGGAACCGGAGCTGTGTTGGGCGGCATCAACGGAATTACGACCCTGGTGCTCAGGCCCTCAAGAAGGTCGGACTGAACATCGAGAAGATAACCGTTGCCCTCGGAATTCCGATAAAGATCGTAACGTGCCATCAAAACAGCCGGTGTTTGGCCAATGGAAGTCCGTTGCGCCTAACATATTCATTGGAGCTTTCGATGGCTTGCTTGTTTTCTTCCTGCCATCGACGTGTTTTTTCCGCAGCAATCGCTTTCGCGATACCCGCCTCCGCGGCGCGGGAAATGTTGATACCCAACGCCTTAGCGTCATTGATCAACTGAGAATCAATGGACGTGTTGACTGATTGCCGCTGAGGTTTCGGCGTCGATTGAAGCATAGGGATTGCCTCCTTTTATGCGCATAATGTAGGCGCATAAAAGCCCGCACGCAAATGCAAATAAAGACGGCGGTGTGATAGGACTTGGCCCGCCCGGCCCTTCGCTATGGCTCCCAGCCCTTCGGGCGTTCTATCCCTTCGAAAGGTCCACTGGACCTTTCGATTCGCTGAAGGCGAACCGGCCTTTCACCGTTCGTCGCTTTAATCGACAAATCGTTGTCGATTGATCGGCCTACGGCCAAGCGCTCCTCACCCCTCCATCTCTTCGCGCAGCAT
>NZ_RZPW01000975.1:0-1923 GCF_003998455.1 Mesorhizobium sp. M7A.F.Ca.CA.001.08.2.1
CTCCAATGGACTGGAGACGACATTCTTCGGCCGTCCCTGCCAGAGCAATCGCGTGCTGGCCACCCTTGCCCGCCACTACGACTGCGACGTCTATCCGGCGCGCTGCGTCAGGCTGCCGGGCAACCGCTTCCGGCTCGAGATCGAGGACAGACTGGTTCTGCCGCGCACCGCAGACGGCAGCGTCGACGTCCACGCCACCACCCAGATGCTGAATGACGTGGTCGAGCGCTGGGTTCGCGAGGATCCCGGCCAGTGGATGTGGTTCCACAAAAGGTGGGAGATCAGCAACTGGCGCCGCAAACCGCGCCCGAAGCCGGCTTCCGCCGCAAGCACCTGAACTGGCGAGAACAAGCGTTCTACGCCAGCCGGCGAAATCAGGCGCTCAGTTGGTGACGACGATGCGCGTGTTACCGAATCCCACTTCCCGCACCATCGCATAGAAGGCCGCCGCATTGGCCGTGTGCAGCCGCACGCAGCCATGCGAAGCCGGGCGGCCGAGCTGTCTGACGGCACCGGTTCCATGGATGGCATAGCCGCCATGGAAGAACACGGAATACGGCATCGGCGACATATGATATTTGCGCGAATACCACATCCGGGCCGTGCGTTGCGGCCGGTACGTGCCACGCGGCGTGAAATAGCCGGTGCGCGCGGTCGACACGCTCCACCGGTAAACCGACAGGCCATACCGGACCGTCATCGTCTGCGAAGATACGTCTATGTTCGCCACGAGGCTGGCTGCCCAGCCCTGCCCCGAAGCGCTGAACAGCATCGCGACAAACATAGCCGCCATGAGAACTGTCTTTTTCATGCGATCAAACCCCTTTGATTGCCCCTTGCCTGCCTGCCATCACGGTGTTTTTCATCATTTTAATGGCAGGTGAATGAAGTAACACACACTCGTTGACCAATTGGCCAATTCAAAGCAGCGAATTTGAACGATTTCCCGCGATAGTTGCCGCAACGACACGCCGCACGGGCCTGATCACCAGCGGGCTTGCAAAATCGCTGATATCGCTGCTCAACTCGTCGTATGAACGAGCGACTCCTCAAGGCAATCGACAGCAGGCGCGACGCCGTCGTTGCGCTGACCACCGACCTCATCCGTTTTCCGACCATCAATCCGCCCGGCGAAGCCTACGGGCCATGCGCCGAATACATCGGTGCGCGGCTGAAGAAGCGCGGCTTCGAAACGGAATTCATCCGCGCCGAAGGCGCGCCCGGCGATACGGATCGCTATCCGCGTATCAATGTCGTCGCGCGATTTGACGGACGCTCTCCGGGCGCCTGCGTCCACTTCAACTCGCATATCGACGTCGTCGAAGCCGGCGATGGTTGGACCGTCGATCCCTTCGCCGGCATCGTCAAGGACGGCAAGGTCTACGGCCGCGGCGCCTGCGACATGAAAGGCGGGCTCGCCGCCTCCATCATCGCCGTCGAGGCCTTCATGGAAGTATTCCCCGACTTTCCCGGCGCCATCGAGATATCGGGCACGGTGGACGAAGAATCCGGCGGCTTCGGCGGCGTCGCCCATCTGGCCGGGCTCGGCTACTTCTCGAAACCCAGGGTCGACCACGTCATCATCCCCGAGCCGCTCAACAAGGACCGCATCTGCCTTGGCCATCGCGGCGTCTGGTGGGCGGAAATCGAGACCAAGGGCGAGATCGCACATGGCTCCATGCCATTCCTCGGCGACAACGCGGTGCGCCACATGGGCGCCGTGTTAAGGGCTTTCGAGGACGAGTTGTTTCCCGCGCTTGACCGCAAGATGACGCGCATGCCGGTTGTGCCCGAAGGGGCAAAACGCTCGACCATGAACATCAATTCGATCCATGGCGGCCAGACCGAGGATTTCCGGCCCGGCCTGCCGTCGCCCAACGTGCCCGACTCCTGCCGGATGACCATCGACCGCCGTTTCCTGCT
>NZ_RZPW01000976.1:0-1921 GCF_003998455.1 Mesorhizobium sp. M7A.F.Ca.CA.001.08.2.1
CCTATTGGCTGGTGGCCAGAAACCTGCACGACCTCTCGGAGCCGGCCGCCGCGTTCGCCGACTGGCTCAGAAGTGAATTTGCCGAAAGCAGGCGGGCGCTGGAAGCGCAGGCTTAAACCCTTCTGGCCCGGTTCCTGTCCAGCCAAATGCCAAGCCGTGGCAACAAAGATTTTGGGCGCCTGCGCGAAGCCTGCGCACCGTGGACGGCCAAATCCCAAGGTCAGGCCGCTTCTTCGGCGCGCTTCTTCTCGATCTGGCCGATCGCGTCGACCACGGCATCGAAAGTCAGCATGGTCGAAGCGTGCCGCGCCTTGTAGTCGCGCACCGGCTCCAAATATCTGAGATCCGCAAAGCGGCCGTCCGGCGGGGCGCCATTTTCCTTGAGCATCTTCAGCATGGTGTCGCGCACCGCGCGCAATTCCTCGGCACTCGCGCCGACGACATGCTGCGCCATGATCGATGACGACGCCTGGCCGAGCGCGCAGGCCTTCACGTCATGGGCAAAATCCGTGACGACGCCGTCCTGCATCTTGAGGTCGACGGTGACGGTCGAACCGCATAGCTTGGAGTGCGCCTTGGCGGTCGCGTCAGGACGATCGAGACGGCCGATGCGGGCGATGTTTCCGGCAAAACCGAGAATTTTCGCGTTGTAGACGTCGTTTATCATAATTTTCCAATCCGTCGCCGCCAAGCGAACAGCGATTGCCGCTGTCGTGTCTTCCTTTCGCTCGCTATGACCTTATATAATGCTGGCAGTCCGGTATCGACAAGAACGACGAAAGCCAATGTCCTTGCCGGGAAGTTCACGCCGCTTACGGGGCTGGAAACGGGGCGAGTTTCCGACACCGAAAGGTCGTGGTCCGTTCAACTCGTTCCTCCGCCGAGAGGGACTACGGGAGACGCCTTTATGGATGCCGTCATCAAGAAGCTCATGCCACAGTCAGCCTATATGGAAAAGCCGGTCACCGACCGGCCAAGCGAAGCCGAAGTCGAAGCCGCCGTGCGCACGCTTTTGCGCTGGACCGGCGACAATCCGGACCGCGAAGGGTTGGTCGACACGCCGAAGCGGGTGGCAAAGGCCTTTCGCGAAATGTTCGGTGGTTACGACATGTGCCCGGCCGACGAGCTCGGCCGCACCTTCGAGGAGGTCGCCGGCTACGATGACCTGGTGATCGTCAAGGACATCACATTCCATTCGCATTGCGAGCACCATATGGTGCCGATCATCGGCAAGGCGCATGTCGGATATCTTCCGGACGGCAAGGTCGTCGGCCTGTCCAAGATCGCACGCGTCGTCGATATCTTCGCCCACCGCCTGCAAACCCAGGAGGCGCTGACGGCGCAGATCGCCGGCGTCATCCAGGACGTGCTCAATCCGCGCGGCGTCGCCGTCATGATCGAGGCCGAGCACATGTGCATGGCCATGCGCGGCATCCGCAAGCAGGGATCAACCACGCTGACCTCGACCTTCACCGGCGTTTTCAAGGACACGCCCGAAGAGCAGGTCCGTTTCGTCACCATGGTGCGCGGCGGCGGGGTCTGATCGGCCCTCGCCGGCCATCAAAACAAGGACCGGCGATGTCGGCACTGGAATTTCCAAAAGCTCCGTCGGACAAGAAGGCTCTCGAGGAAGGCGCGGTGTTTTCGCCGCGCTTCGATGCAGCCGGGCTGGTCACGGTCGTCGTGACAGACGCCGCGGACGGCATGCTGTTGATGGTTGCGCATATGAACGCGCAAGCACTGGCGCTGACGCTTGAGACCGGCATCGCCCACTACTGGTCGCGCTCGCGCAGCGCGCTTTGGAAAAAGGGCGAAACATCAGGCAATTTTCAGCATGTCGTCGAGATGCTCACGGATTGTGACCAGGATGCCATATGGTTGCGCGTCAAAGTGTTGGGCCACGACGCAACCTGTCACACTG
>NZ_RZPW01000977.1:0-1912 GCF_003998455.1 Mesorhizobium sp. M7A.F.Ca.CA.001.08.2.1
CCGGCACGGTCCTGGAGCCGACCAAGGCGTCCCAAAAGGACAAGATCCTCAGTGCCATCGACAATCTGACGCCCGGCGGCAGCACGGCCGGCGAGGCGGGCATCAAGGAAGCCTACAGGCTGGCGCAGAAATCCTTCGTCAAGGACGGCGTCAACCGGGTGATGCTCGCCACCGACGGCGACTTCAATGTCGGCCAGAGCGACGACGACGATCTGAAGCGGCTGATCGAAAAAGAGCGCAAGACCGGTGTCTTCCTGTCGGTGTTCGGCTTCGGCCGCGGCAATCTGAACGACCAGATGATGCAGACCATCGCCCAGAACGGCAACGGCACCGCCGCCTACATCGACACGCTGGCCGAAGCCGAGAAGGTGCTGGTCGAAGATGCATCGTCGACGCTGTTCACCATCGCCAAGGACGTCAAGATCCAGGTCGAGTTCAATCCGAACAAGGTCGCGGAATATCGCCTGATCGGCTACGAGACCCGCGCCTTGAACCGCGAGGATTTCAACAATGACCGCGTCGATGCCGGCGATATCGGCTCGGGCCATTCCGTCACCGCGATCTATGAAATCACGCCAAAGGGCAGCGGCGGCGAACAGATCGACGCGCTGCGTTATGGCCAGGCGTCGGTGGACAATGGCGGCGTTGCCAATGCGGACGAATATGCCTTCGTTAAGATCCGCTACAAGCTGCCGAATGAAGACGTCTCGAAGCTGATCACCACGCCGGTGACCTCGGCCAACGAGATCTCGTCTTTCGACCAGGCCAGCACCGACCAGCGCTTCTCCGTCGCGGTCGCCGCCTTCGGCCAGAAGCTGCGCGACGAGGATGCGACCGCGAAGTTCGGTTACGACAAGATCATGGAGATCGCCACTGCCGCTCGAGGAGCCGACCCGTTTGGGTACAGGTCCGAGTTCCTCTCGCTTGTGCGCCTTGCCTCGGCGCTGGGCGGTAATCGGTAGTGGTGATGACGGCCGGTTTCTTTCAGATGGGATCGTTCTGACAGGGGAAACCGACCGCGGGCGGGTGAGGCATGCCGGCGAGGGGTTCATTCCCTTGCCGGCCTTTTTTCGGAGAATCTCCAGGTCGTTAAATTGCGCGGCATTTCCGGTAGCGGATCGCAACCCCCTGCTTGTTACGCAGGACAGGTGTACCGGGCTTGAGGGAGCCGAAATTGCAGATCAGGACTATCGCCAACTCGACACCGCCGGCACGAGATGCTTCGGCGGTTTCATCGGCCCCATCATCGGAATCCAGGCGTATCAGTGACGATGTCGCGCAGGCGCGCCACACCGCCATGTCGGCGCTGACCAACGACCGCTTCCGCATCATGCTGGAGCAGATAACCGATCCGGTTTCATCCGGCGCGCTGATGACGATGCACAGCGACAATGTGGTCGACTTCAAGTCGGCGCAGTCGAGCTACGCCGACAACAGCGAATAATCGAAACCGATAAGCTCAGGCCCGGCTGCGGCGGCGCTCGCGGCGGGCTTCGCTGGTCTCGGCGGTATTTTCCGTCGCCACCTTGTTGCGCATCGGGCCGATGCGCTCGACGATCGCGGCAACCGTCGGACGATCCGCCTTGGTGTGCGCGTCGAGCGCCTTGCGCATGGCGGCAAGGTGCTGGAACGAGGTGCCGCAGCAGCCGCCGATAATTTTGGCGCCGCCATCGACGGCGAGCCTGACATAGTCGGCCATCAGTTCGGGTGTGCCGGAATAATGGATTTCGGTGCCGCGGAATTCGGGAATGCCGCAATTGCCCTTGACGATCACCGTTGCCTCCGGCTTCGCCTCGGTCATGTCGAGCAGCGAGGCCAGGATGTCGGACGCGCCGACGCCGCAATTGGCGCCGACGCCAAGCGGCGCCTGCGACAGCCCGTCGGTGACGCCGTGGATATCCCTGGGTAGCAG
>NZ_RZPW01000978.1:0-1909 GCF_003998455.1 Mesorhizobium sp. M7A.F.Ca.CA.001.08.2.1
GAGCCCCAGCTCTTTCCCCAATTCCTCGGCGCTGTTGATGACGACGGCGCCGGGCGGGCCTTCCATCGGCTTTTCCGGCCAGAAAATCGTCTTCATTCCCGCCGCCAGCCCTGCCATGGCGCCCGGCCAGCTATCGTCGATCGCCACCGCCTGCGCGGGGTCGACATCGGCCAGATACGCGGCGCGCAGGAATGGCTCGGCATGCGGCTTGCCTTCGCGCACGTCGTTGCGGCTGATCGTCTTCATGCCGGGGTAGATCAGGCCGATCATGCTCAAATTGGCGTCGACGATCATCCGGTCCGAATTCGAGACCACGGCCTGCTGGATGCCTCTTGCACGCAGCTCGTTGAAGATCTCGATCGCGCCGGGGCGCGGCTTCAAGCTCTCCACCAGCGGCAGGTAGTGTTCGTATTTGCGCAAGATCCAGTCGTCGAAAGGCAGGTTCAGGCCGAACTCGTCGCGCATCATCTCGTAGACCGGCCAGGCGGCGACGCCGAGCACGCGCTCATGCAGATCGTCCGGCGGGACAAGGCCGACATTGCGCATCGTCGCCACCAGGGCAGCTTCGTGCAGCGGTTCGCTGTCGACCAGCGTGCCGTCCATGTCCCAGAAAACCGCTTTCGGCGTCATGCGAGGCTCCTTTTTGCCATCCCTTAAAGGGTTTGAGCCGGGAGATAAACCTTCGGAGCGCAAGAACGTGCCGCCTGCCGGGACCGCAGCCAAGTCTCTTGGCGAGACAGACATCGTGGGGAGACGAGAAACTGGGCCGTGCCTACGCCGAGGGACAGCAAGCAATTGCCCCCGAGATTTGACAATTGCGCAGCAGGCCGTTCCCTGCGAAAGTGGGCATGGGCCGCTCTCATGACCGGCGGTCTCGGGAGGCAGGACTTTGAATAGCCGGCAGGATGGTGGCAGCAACAGGCTGGACGATGCGGCACGCGCCGGCTGGCTTTATTATGTTGCCGGCAACACACAGGACCAGATCGCTTCGACGCTTGGCATCTCGCGGCAAACGGCGCAGCGGCTGGTATCGCTGGCGGTGTCGGAGGGCTTGATCAAGGTTCGCGTCGACCATCCGATCGCCAACTGCCTCGATCTGGCGGCACGGCTGAGATCGCGCTTTGCGCTCGATCTGGTCGAAGTGGTGCCGAGCGATCCCAACTCGTCCTCGACCACGATCGGCATCGCCGAGGCGGCTGCCGCCGAGATCGAGCGACGGTTGCGTTCACCGACGCCGATCGTCATGGCGATCGGCACCGGGCGCACGCTGAAGGCGGCGATCGAGCAGCTGCCGCCGATGGAATGCCCGCAGCACAAGGTGGTGTCGTTGACCGGCAACATCTCGCCGGACGGCTCGGCCGCCTTCTACAATGTCATCTTCACCATGGCCGACAGGGTCAAGGCACGCTCCTTCCCGATGCCGCTGCCGGTCATCGCCTCGTCGCCGGAGGAGCGCGAGATGCTGCTCAACCAGCCGATGATCCAGCCGACGCTTGCGCTTGCCGCTGAGGCCGACGTCACCTTCATCGGCATCGGCGACCTCGGCCCCAAGGCGCCGCTCTACGAGGACGGCTTCATTTCGGAGAGCGAATTGAAGGCGCTGCAGAAGGCCGGCGGCATCGCCGAGATCGTCGGCTGGGTGTTCGATAGGGAAGGCCGCATGATCGAGGGCATCACCAACGACCGGGTGTCGTCGGCGTCGCTGCCGTCACGCGAGAAATCGCTGGTCATCGCACTGGCGATGGGAGAACGAAAGCTGCCGGGCATCCTGGCGGCCGCGAACCGGCGGCTGATCAACGGCCTCATCACCGATGAACGGACCGCCGCCGCGCTGCTCGCCAGCATCTGACCGGAAGCACAACTGATTTGCGATAAAACCAACCGCGCTAGCTGTGCCGCCCGAAAGGGT
>NZ_RZPW01000979.1:0-1905 GCF_003998455.1 Mesorhizobium sp. M7A.F.Ca.CA.001.08.2.1
GGCATATCCGGTGATGAGAGAGCCTGCGGTCACGTCAGCCGGGATCTTGCGTGCCGAAAGCCGCACCCGTTCCGGCGCATAGCGCAGTTTCGGTCTTGCGGTCGATGTTACGTCGATGGTCAGCCGGATACGGCCAGTTTCCATCCGGTCGAGCGAGACGACGCGGCCGGTCACCTGCGTCGAGATTTCCGAGCCCAACATTTGTGTGCCCGCACGCCACGTCTCGACCTTGGCAGCAAGCAGTCCTAGGGCGCATAAAAGTGCCGCCATGAAACACAGATGGGTCTTTGGCCATGAGCGCGAGACCAGCGCACAGATCCCCGTCAGGATGACAACCGCGACAGGTCTCGCAAAGTCGGGTTCAGCCGTCAGCGAAAAATAGCCGATCGCTCCGATCGCAAGGCAGACCGGCACCAGCAGGAAGGCCACGCCTCGGTCGAGTTCCAGGCTCGCCGCCGTGTTCACGCTGTGGCGCAGGCGAGGCAGTGATATCAGGCCGATCTGCCGGCGCACGCGCACGATCCTGCCGGTTCCGGCAACCGGAACAGAGGCGGTGACACCCGTTTGCAAGGGCAGCTTGCCGGAATCCGGCACGAGGGGCGACGGCGGCAGCAATGAGGCTGGCAGAGGCGCAAACAGGGACCGTTCGCTGACGCCAATGGCAGCGTCCTCGCCCTGATCCGAACCCCAGCCTCGTCCAGCCATCGGGTCTGCCCCTTGCGCCCTCGACACCCTATGCTACATGAACGCGCAAAGCGCGAAAGTCCGCGCGACCGCACCCCGCTTCAGATGGTTTCCGAGAGTTCCATGTCCGACAAGGTCGTCACCCGTTTTGCCCCCTCGCCCACCGGCTATTTGCACATAGGCGGCGCGCGCACGGCGCTGTTCAACTGGCTGTATGCAAAGCACACCGGCGGCACGATGCTGCTGCGCATCGAGGACACCGATCGCGAACGCTCCAATGAAGCCGCGACGGCTGCCATCCTCGACGGGCTTTCCTGGCTTGGCCTGAGCTGGGACGGCGAGCCGGTGTCGCAGTTCGAGCGTGCGCCCCGCCACCGCGAGGTGGCCGAGGAGCTCGTGCGCATCGGCAAGGCCTATTATTGCTACGCCACGCCAGCCGAACTGGAGGCCATGCGCGAGGCCGCCAGAGCCAAGGGGCTGCCACCCCGCTACGATGGCCGCTGGCGCGACCGCGCCCCCTCAGAAGCACCCGCAGGCGCCAAGGGCGCCATCCGCATCAAGGCGCCGACCGAAGGCGAGACCGTCGTCCATGACCGGGTCCAGGGCGACGTGCGCTTTCCTAACAAGGATCTCGATGACTTCATCATCCTGCGTTCCGACGGCAATCCCACTTACATGCATGCCGTCGTCGTCGATGATCATGATATGGGCGTCACCCATATCATTCGCGGCGATGATCATCTGACCAACGCCGCTCGCCAGACCGTGATCTACAACGCCATGGGCTGGAACGTGCCGTCCATGTCGCATATCCCGCTGATCCACGGCGCCGATGGCGCCAAGCTATCGAAGCGGCACGGCGCGCTTGGCGTCGAGGCTTATCGCGCCATGGGCTACCTGCCGGAGGCGCTGCTCAACTACCTGGCGCGTCTCGGCTGGAGCCATGGCGACGACGAGATCATGTCGATAAAGGACATGATTTCCTGGTTCGACATCGGCGATGTCAACAAGGGCGCGGCGCGCTTCGACTTCGCCAAGCTGGAGGCAATCAACGGCGCACATATGCGCCGCATGAGCGATGCCGAACTGTTCGACATCTTCATCGCCACCCTGCCCTACCTCGAAGGTGGCCCGGCGATCGCCGCACGCCTGAACGACAGCACCAAGGCGCAGTTGCTGGCAGCGCTTCCGGGCCACCTTCGAGGTAGGGCAGGGTGGCGA
>NZ_RZPW01000097.1:0-12266 GCF_003998455.1 Mesorhizobium sp. M7A.F.Ca.CA.001.08.2.1
CGTAGACACTCATCCAGACGAGCAGCATCGGCACGCCGGCCAGTTCGGCGGCGCGAGGATTTGCCCCTGCGGCGAACATCCAGCGGCCGAGCTTGGTCTTGCGCTCGAGGAATAGGATGCCGCCGGCGATGAGCAGCCAGATCACCACGGAGCCGGGCAGCGGGATGGGACCGGTCTTGCCGATAACCGAAACCATGTTGACGAGCCAATCAGGCACAAAGCCCGAAACCTCGCCATGCGTCCCTGCCCAGATGGCGCCAAGGATGATCGAGCCACTCGCCAGCGTCACCACGAGCGGGTTGAGCTGCAGGTATCGGGATGCAAAGCCGTTTGCCAGACCGATCAGCGTCGCCAGCGCTAGAATGAACACGGCCGCAGCAAAAGCGGAATAGCCGGCGCCGTAAAGCAGCGCGAACAGCACGTTAGACAAGCCGATCACAGCCGGGATCGAAAGGTCGAAGCCGCCGATGACGATCGTCAGGGTCTGGCCGACCGAGGCGATGCCAAGCAGACTGGAAAGCAGCAGAAGCGACAGCAGGCTTATGACGCTGGCATAGCCGGGAATGAAGACGTTTATGACAAAGAAAAGGATGAAGGCGAGGAGAAACGGGGCCAAAGGCCCGGCCACTCGTTGGATGGTCTTGAGGGACAAGTCGGTCAAAGTGCGACTACCATTCATACCAGACGGGTGTGATCCTTTGAAAAGCAATGCCGCGCACGATGCGCAACTCCCTTATGGGTGCCCGCGCTGAACGCGAGCACCCATCGTGGTGCATTTCACTGCGGCTGGGCGTTGGTCGAGACGATCTCAACCTTGGCTCTCGGCTCGCCGCCGGTGAAGAACTGCTCGAAATACGAGTCCGGCACGAGGTGCAGGTCCTTGCCGTTGGCGAAGCAGGTGCTTTGCACGGTCATGGAAGCGTCGTAGTAGTCATTGAAGTTCTCCGCCGTGATGCTGGGCAGCGGCATGAAGATGGTGTTCACCTTCGGTTTTTGCCCGGCCATCATGTGCAGTGCAGGAATGAAGGCGGAATAGGCCATCGGACCGCCATCCTGGACAAAGGTGTTGGCGGTGAGGTTCTTTTCCTTCCAGTAAGCAAGCAGGCTGCAAAGGTTGGTGACTTCGGTGATGATCGGAAGCGCACGGCCCGATTGCTCGAACGCTTGGCCCACGCCAACGCCCATATTGCCTGTCGAGAACACAGCGTGCACAGGCTCAGGATGCGTCGCCAGGAACTTCAGCACCTCGGTTTTGGCCACCGACCCGGTCCACATGCCAAACAGGCTGCCGGCGACCTTAATGTCGGGAAACGCCTCGACGGCCTTCCGGAAACCTGTCTCCTGAGCGACCGTGTTCGCGGTCCCGGGCTGTCCGTTCATGATGAGGGCGGTACCTTTGCCGCCCAATTGCTTGGCGATCCACTCACCTTCGTACTGACCGCGATAGTAGGGATTGGTCGCTACGTTCAGCGCTTCCGGGCAGGTGACCGTCGAGTCGATGGTTACGAAAAGGATGCCCTTGTCGAAAGCCTCCTTGATGCCCGCGCAAAGGCCGGTCGCAGACCCCGGATAGCTCATGATCAGGTCACAGCCCTGCGCGATCTGCGCCTTCAGCTGCGTGAGCTCGAGGTTGATGTCGCCGTTAGAGTTCGTGACGTTGAGTTCGGGTTCAGCGAGGCCTTGATCGGCCAATTGCTTGGTCAGCGCCTTCAGCTCCGCCACAAGGTTGGCGCGCCACGAATTCCCAAGATAGGAATCATTGTGGCAAATCTTCCATGGCGGCGCATGGGGCTTCCAGTTAGCGAACGGATCGGCGACTATATTGGTCGCATACCAGTAGCCGCCGTAGTATTTCTGCGCCTCCTTCGGCACGGCGGCCAGCGCGGCTGCCTGCTCCTCGGCCGTCGGATCGGCCGCGTGACTAGCCGCCAGCCCGACCAACGAAAATGCTGCCGTGCAGGCCGCCACGGTGATCACGCGGGCGAACCGTACGGCTCTGTTCTTCCAGGTAAGCATGCTCTCCTCCCCTTTTTATCATGAGGTTCCCAAACCGCCGGAAGGACGAATCTAACCCTCGCCATGAGGGGTCGCTCATAGCAAACGTTAAAGACCCTCCCTGCTGGCCTGTTTGGAAGAACCCCTGCGATGGTTATAGGAGACACTGACAATTCAGCCGAAGTCGTCGTTGGCTATGCGGCCATCGCCCCAGACGATGTCCATGGGCGCGCTCCGCAGTTGGGACTGTCACTAGGTGAGGCGACTTCCTCAGGGCAAGACGGGCATCTTGTAGTTTGCCAGGAACTCCGACCAGCCTGTATTGATGTGCACTTCCATCGCACCCGTAGCGCCCTCAACATCGCCCCGCTCCAGAGCGGCCAGAAGCGTCACGTGTTCATCGAAAACGCGCGACTGCCTGCCCGGCATCTGGCTCAGCAAGTCGAGCGGATATTTGGCCCAGAGTATGCGCACGAAATCGAGCGTCTGCGCCTGGCCTGCCAGTTCGTATAGCCGGAAGTGGAAGCGAAAATTCTTCTCCTGGCAGGCGGCGCGGTCGCCAGCCCTGGCGGCCATGAGAAGATCGTGGTTGATGGCTTTGAGAACGTACAGATCGTTCGGCGACATGCGCCGCGCAGCTTCCGCGGTCAGGCGCGTTTCAAGCAACTGTCGTAACTGGTAGAGTTCCTCGGCACCTTCGATCAGGAAGGGTGCGACGATCGCGCCGCGATGGGCACTCACCGCCACATAGCCCTGGGCTTCCAGCAGCCGCAGCGCCTCGCGCACCGGCGTGATCGAGACGCCGAGCATCTTGGCGATCTCGGCCTGCTTCAGCTTCTGTCCACGCGCGAGGACACCGACGATGATCTTTTCGCGCAGCACTTCAGCAATCTGATACTCAGCCGTCGTCCGTGATTTCAAAGACCAGTCGCCGCTGTCGTCGGCGAGACTGCGCTTGCTGATCTGTTGCTGCAATGCGTCGAGCGGCTGGTGGTCGGTCATTCCTCATTTCCGAAGCCGACACTCGAAACTGCTGGTCGACCTACATCAGGATTTCCATGTTCGTCCCGTTCCCGCAACCACAATCGAGCGGTTCAGCGTTCGACGGGCATCAGAATATTGATTTCTTCAGCCGGACTCTTGAGATCGGTTGATTTCGGCCTCTTGGCGAGTTGGGATCACGGTGGATTTTTTCCCATCGCGCACCCTAACGGAAGCATGGAGGAGTATCGTCAGTGAGCGACAAGGACCAGTTGGTCATTCCCGTCAAAGCCGTCCGCGATGGCGTCAATAAGGACCCGGAGTTTGCGATTGCCGCCCGCTTCTGGAACGCCCGCATCCGCTTCTACAGCAACGAGGCGGACGAGTATTTCATGGAGATCCGGGATGGCCGCGTCGTGGACTTCCAGCAAGGAAGCGACGGCTACAAGTCGTCGACCATCTATGTCGGCGGGCCGCGGGAAACCTGGCGCGACATCCTGAAGCCGGCGCCGGCGCGCTTCTGCAACGACTTCTTCCCGGCGGCGATCCATCGCGGCATGCGGCTCGGCGGCGATCTGTCGTCGCTCTATGCATATTACAGCGCCTTGCAGCGAATCCTCGCCGTGATGCGCCAGGAGATCAACGGCGTGAAGGCTTGAGGGACGGATGATGGCAAAGTTTGCAAAGATGGAATGCGGCTATCTGTATCTGACCCTGGATGACACCGAGTACCGTATATACCTCGAACAGGCTGGCACCGGCATCCCGGTGCTGCTGCAGCACACGGCAGGCACCGATGCGCGCCAATGGCGGCACCTTCTCGAGGATGAGGAACTCACCCGGTATTTCCGTTTCATCGCGTGGGACTTGCCCTACCATGGCAAGTCGCTGCCTCCCCTCACCCACCGCTATTGGGAGACTGGCTACAAGCTCAAGATGGACTGGTTCCTGCGCTACGTGCTCGAGTTGTCAAAGGCGCTCGAGCTCGACAGACCCGTCTTCATGGGCTGCTCGATGGGTGGGCTGCTGGCGACCGATCTGGCGCTTTACCATCCCGAGCATTTTCGCGCCGCGATCGCGCTTGAGCCTCTTATCAAGAGCCCCGAGCCTGGCACGCTGACAGACTGGTACTGGCACCCAACGACATCCAACGACACACGCGCCGCCTTGCAACACACACAGTGTTCGCCGAGCAGCCCGGAGGTCTACCGCCGCGAGACGATCTGGATGTACAGCCAGGGGGCGCCGTCGGTCTTCCCGGGCGACCTGCACTATTATGTCGAGGAGCATGATCTCACGGATACGGCCAAGGATATCGACACGGCGAAGATCGACCTCTATTTGCTGAATGCCGATTACGACTGGTCGGCGACGGTCGAGGAAGGGCGTCAGCTTGCGTCGATGATACCCGGCTCGAAATGGGTGCATATGCGCGACATGGGCCACTTCCCCATGGCCGAGAACCCGGCGAAGTTCCGGGAGTATATCGTGCCAATCCTCGATGAGATCAGGGCGAAGTCAGCAAAGCGCACCGGCTGATACCGCCCCGGGAGGCCAGCGAAAAACGCAGGAAGCAAAATCGTCGACGCTTTTTCCAACCTGGGTCCTGGTTTACTTGACGCTGCCCGCCGTCAGCCCGCCGATCAGCCACCGCTGCGCGAACAGCCCGATCAGATAGACCGGTATAATGCCGGTGAGAGACGCTACCGCCATCTGGCCGAAATTTATCAATCGCTCGCCCTGGAAAAGAGCTATCGCCACCGGCAGCGTTCGGCTGCCTTCGTCATTGCTGAAGGCGGAGGCGAGCAGGAACTCATCATAGGCGAGGATGCCACAAATCAAACCCGTTGCCACGAGGCCTGGCGCCATGACTGGGCCGACGAGGCGAAAGATGATCGTGAAATACCCAGCACCGTCGATCTTTGCCGCTTCGTCGATTTCCACGGGCACCCGTCGCAGGAAGCCTGACAACAGCCAAAAGGCCACCGGCAGGTTGGCTATCCCGTTGACCAGGATAAGGCCAGACAGGCTGTTGAGCAGACCAAGCCGACGCAGAAGCAGAAAAAGCGGAATGAGCGCGACCACCGGCGGCGCCACGTAGGTCGCCAACGTGAAGGCCGGAAGGAAGCGCCCGCCGACCTTCAACCGCACCATGGCGTACGTGGCTGGAAAGGCGACGGCGAGCGTCAGCAGGCTGCTACAAACCGCGACCAGCAGCGAGTTCGCCAGCAGGCGAAACAGTGGGATGATCTGGAAGGTGTTGATCCAGTTCGCCAGTGTCGGTGCCTGCGGCAGGAAATACCCGGTAAGCACCTGGTCTGGCGTCTTGAAGGAAACCGAGACGAGATACGCAATCGGCAACACAAAGAAGCCGACCATGACCGCGGCACACCCTGTTGCGACCCGGCCCCGGGACTTCCCCCCAGCTTGACTGGAATGGCTCATCCCGACCTCGTTTCGCTGCGTTTGTGAAGCCAGGTGATAGGCAGGGTGACAATACTGACGAGGATGGCGAACACCAGCGTTTGGGCTGCGGCCAGACCGACATCGAACTCCTGCATGGCAGTGCGCCATATGCGGAAGGTGGTGACGGTGGTGCTGAATCCCGGCCCGCCGAATGTCAGACCATAGACGAGGTCGAAGAGCTTGAACGCGATCACGACGCGCAACAGCAAGATGGCAAGCAGCGTCGGCATCAGCATCGGAAGCGTGATCTGCCAGAAGATCGTTCGCGGCGACGCGCCGTCGACACTTGCCGCCTCGAACACCTCGTCTGGCAAGGTCTGGAGCGCCGCATAAGCGAGGATCGCCACGAACGGCGTCCACTGCCAGGTATCGGCGACAGCGACCGAAAGGAAGGCTGCGGGCATGGTGCCGAGGAATGAGACCGGCTGGTCTATGATGCCGGTGCGCAACAGCACGCCGTTGAGCAGGCCGCCGGCGGGCGCAAGGATCAATTTCCAGGCCACGGCCACCATCATGGGCGGCGTCATCAGCGGCAACAGGATAAGGCTGCGCACCCACCTCGCCTGCTTCAGACTTGAATGCAGCATCATCGCGATCGCCAAGCCCAGTGCGAGCTGGATCAATGCGACGGGAATTGCGAAAATCGTCGTCCTCAACAGGGCCGCCTGAAAGTCGCCATCGCGCTGAATGGCGGCAAAGTTGGTCAGAACCGGCCAATGCTGGAACTGCCGCCCCAGCGAGCTCTTCGACAGCGACAACGCAAGCACGTCGAGAAACGGATAGATGGCAAAGGCGGAGAGGCCGAGCAGCAGCGGCGCGACCAGAAGGAACCCTGCCAATCGCGAGCCGCTTACCGTCGCTCCGGCCGATGTGGAAACCGGGTTGCCTCTATCCATTCAGCATTGCAACCCAAGCCGCCTGGGCATCTTTCATAGCCTGCTCGGGGGTCTTGGTCAGAGCGAGAACCAATGCAAGTTCGTCAGCCAGGCCTTGCAGCATCTTGGACGCCAGTGCCCCGGTAGGCCAGGCAAGCGCGCCATTTAGTGCCTGGGCGCCAGCAGCCTGAACCTTCGGCGCCGCCGCCTTGTACTGGCTGCTGTCGAGAACCGACGTGAAGATCGGATCGATGCCACTGCCGGGAGTCAGTGTCAGCTTGAGGTTCATTTCCTTGCTGCAGGCAAACTTGACCAGTTCCCAAGCGGCGTCCGGCTGCTTCGAGCCGGCCGAGATCGCCAGGCCGAAACCGGCGTCGAGCGAGCCGCGATGCTGTTTGTTGGCGCCGCCAATCGGCATCTGCACCACGGTCCACTTGTCAACAATCTGCGACATTGCCGGATCCTGTGCGTTGACCCCGAGATCGGTCCAGAACTCGATCATGGCCGCCTTACCGGAGAGGAAGGCCGGCAATCCTTGCTCGAACCCGGTTTCCAGCGGCGTCGGCAGAGCATACGGAGCAACGTTAAGCATGGCCTGGACGGCCGCGATGCTGACTTCCGAATCGAGCAACGGCTTGCCGCTGGCATCGAAGAAATCGCCACCCAGACCAGCCAGCCGGTTGGTGTAGCTGCAGCCTATCATGAAAGGGTTTTTCACACCGAGCAGCGCGGTGCCGAAGATGCCGTTCGCTGTCTCGGCCTCCGTGATGACCTTCGCCGTCGCCAGATATTCGTCCCAAGTCGTGGGCGGCTTCAGGCCGCTCCGTTCCAGGATCTCGGTGTTGACGAACAGCAAGTGCGAATCGCCGTCATATGGCACCCCCCAGCGCTTTCCCTTGTACAGTGTGTAGGGATCGTAGATGGACGGCAGGAAGTCCGCAGCGGCATAATCCTTGGCAATGCGGTCGGTAACGTCGACGACCGTGCCGTCTTCGGCGAGCGCGCCGAGCAGACAGTACCAGTAGTCGATGACGTCGTAGACGTTGGATCCGGACTGGACGTCGAGGGTCGCCTTTTGCTGGATCTGGTCGTTGGGAACCGGCAGTACGTTGACCTTCGCGCCGGTCGCCTTGCCGAACTCGTCTGCAACTATGCGTCCACCGGTGACGTGCGGCTGGATCACCATAAGATTGAGTTCGATACCCTTGAAATCGGGCGCGCTCCATGCCTGCCGCGGCATCAGAGCGGCTGCCCCCAGCATCGCTGACGTGCCGAGCAATTGCCGTCGTGTCAGCGACATTTGCTGCATGAGTTCCATCAAGTTACTGCTCTTCATTGCGCATTCCTCCACCAGCCTGCTTCTTAGTCGTTTTAGAAAGAGCCGCCTGGTAGCTCCTATTCCGCCCCGGCGTACGCATGTGGCGGTCAAGCACTTCGCCCTCACGCACCCCAGGCTTCTGCAGCGAAGTCACGAAGCAGCGCGGCGAACCTCGACCGACCGTCCGCGTGCCCGGAAACGGCAACGCCAATGCCGATCGCAGCAGGCGCTCCAAATCGCGCGGGCAACTGGATTGCGATGACGAGGTCGTCCTGGGCACTCAGATCGCGACAAACCGCGAAGCGATCGACGCGGTGCATTCGCAGCTCGTTGACAAGATCCTCCACATTGACCGCATGTGCAGCATCGCCGACGGCGTTCCCGTGCCGGAGAATGCCACGTACGTCATTCTCGTTCTCTGCTAGAAGCAGCATCCTGCCCAGGGCGTCCCTGCCAATCGGCAACTTCATGCCGGGACTCAGGCGATTCGTCCTTGGCTCGGCCGACGGCCAGGAGACATGCACATATTGAACGTGCACCCCATTGCGGACGCCAAGCCGGACATTTGCATTGGCCTCGATGCTCAACGCATCCAACGCCTGCAGCAGGCCGCTGCCCTGGAGAAACGTGTCGTGGACCCAGTTGCTCAACAGCACGGAGCGGACGCTCGGTAGGTATTTCCGCGTCTTGCGATCGCGCGCTATGAAACCTGCACCGCTCATGGCCTGTAGCAGCACGGACGAACTTGACTGGGGGATTTCGAGCGCGCAGGCGATTTCCGAGACCGACAGCGGGCGGCGGAGAGCAGCAAAGAGTTCAATGATTTCGAGCGGGCGCGTCGCCGATCTCAGGATGCTGCGGTTTGGCCGGGCTGGCAGGCGGCCGGCGTGATGACGATCGCATCCGGCCGCGCTCACTTCGGCGTCAGCTGCTTCGTTCAGCATCCCGGTTCGTCCAGAGAAAATTTCGGTAATGCGATGCCATCGGCGATGCGGTCGAACACCACATGGACGCGCGCACCAATCCTGAGGTTCGCCTGCCCGCCGACCAAATTGCTGACGACCAGCGGGCCTTCGTCAAGCCGCACCAGACATGTACGGTAGGGCAAGTCTGCCTTAAAGCCGTCCCAATAGGCGCGATGGAAATCCGCCCAGGACTGCAGCGTGCCTTTTCCGCTCGCCGGTTTCCAGGTCTGGCGGTCATTCAGGCACCGAGGGCATACCGGCGCTTCGGGAACATGAGCGTCGCCGCACGCATCGCAGGTCTGCAGCGCGTAAATTGACTTGAGCGCATAGTCCCAGAACGGCCTGTTCAAGGGCGTAATCTTGGGCAACGGCTTTGCCTCTACGGATTTCTCGGAAGCGGAAGCGCCATACGCCATGTCAGCCGTCACGCCCGCGTATAAACGATCGTGCGCGTGCATGGTGTTGCTTGCACGTACGTCACGACTTCACAGTCCTCAACCTGCCGATCGCCGCATTCGCCACGCAGTTGGCGCACCGCCTCGACGTTGAGGGCCCAGCCCTGCATATACGAATTGGACAGATGGCCGCCGTCCGTGTTGGTCGGCAGCCGGCCGCCAAGTTTCAACGCTCCGCCCTCGACGAACCGGCCGCCTTCGCCGCGCGGGCAGAAGCCAAGGCCTTCGAGGCTGAACAGCACGGTCGGACTGAAATTGTCGTAACACATCAATGCATCGACATCGGCGGGCTCGACGCCGGCCATGGCGAACGCCTCATCGCCCGATGCCGAGACCTGATCGTGCCAGAAGTCGATGTGAAAATTCTCTATGGACGAGTTTCGATAGGCCTCGCGCCCCGAAAATCCGCTGATCCGAACCGGCGGCTTGGCGAGATCAGCGGCCCGCTCGCTTGTCGTGAGGATCAGGCAGACGGCGCCATCGTTGATCAGGCAATAATCGAATAGGCGCAGCGGGGCGACGATCGGACGGGAACTCTCATGGTCGTCGATAGTCATTGCCTCCTTCATCACCGCGCCGGGATTGAGTTGCGCATGGCTGCGGAAGGCCACGGAAACTTCAGCGAGTTGCCGCGTCGTCGTACCGTAAAGCTCCATGTGGCGACGGAACATCATGGCGTGGGCGCCGCCGGGCGAGGTGAACCCCCAAGGGTCCCAATGGCCCGGCATTTCACCTCCGCCGTAGAAGACGCGGCGAGATCGGCCGATGTTGGCGTAAAGCAGCGCGACATATTTCGCCTGGCCGCTCGTCAAGGCGATCGTTGCCTCGATGAGGCCGATGCCCGACATGCGACCATGCCCCGGTAGGGTGATCGTCCAACGCGGATCAAGTCCCAGGACTTCGCCCATCCGGTAGTAGCTCGGAATACGACATGTAAGCAGGCCGTCGACCGCGCCCTTGTCCAGTCCGCAATCTGCAACCGCGTTGCGAAACGCCTCAGCCGCCAGGCCATACTCGTCCATGTCGGGAAAGTTGCCGTACGCCGTCGTGCCGACGCCCACCACCGATACTTTATCTCGAAGCCCAGAAAAGCCTTGCATCGTCCCTCCGTAATGGATGATGCATTTTATTTTATTTTGGTCAAGAGGTTCGGAACCATTTCAGAGGCCGCGTGTCCCGACATAAATCGAGTAAAGAGACGAGGCAGCGGCTATATTGCGCTTGGGCCGCCAAACGTCAGGTTTGTGACGGGTTTCCGGGACCGCAATCTTACCGATGCAGTGAACACCATCAGCCGCCCTTGTCCAGATATTGCCATCGAGGTCCACGCGGAACCCGTCAGGCACCCCGGCATCGATCACGGCGAATGTCCGGCGGTTGCCAAGCCCACCATCGGCCGCTACGTCAAAAGCTAGGATCTCATGTGTGCCACCCAGGCGTGTGCGTCTCGCCTGAGTCGGCAACGAAAGGATTTTCTCGGTGGGCGAGAAGGCCAGACCATTGGGCTTGTCCAGTTTGTCCGTGGCGATCGCCAGCTTGCCATCGAGGGGATCAAGGCGGAAAACGCAGCGGCGCCCGAGCTCGCTGGAGGCGCGGTTTCCTGTGTAATCGCTGAGAATTCCATAATCCGGGTCGGTAAACCAGATCGAATCACCCGAGCGTACGACGATGTCGTTTGGCGAGTTGAGCTGCTTTCCATCGTAGCTATCGGCGAGAACGGTCTGCCTCCCGTCAAGTTCGGTTGGGACGACGCGACGATTGCCGCTCTCGCAGGTGAGCAGACGCCCTTGGCGGTCCCGGGTATTGCCATTGGCGTTGCCGGACGGATGGCGAAAGACGACCGGTGGCTGCCCTTTGGCGACAGTAATATTTGCTCTGCCGGAACGTCGCTAAGAAGGAGAATCTCGAGATCCGCAAAACAGACCGGACCCTCCGCCCACATCATACCGGTGTGAAGACGCTCCAATGGCGCATTGGCCACGACATAGCGCCGGAAGCCTTAAAATTTCAGGATCGAAATTTCTTCTGCACTTTTTCCACCACCCGAGGTGAATTGGTTTGACCCCCGCAATTTCTAATTGACAGGCGCCGCTTCTCAATGCCTAATTTTATATAATGCATTATCTTGCCGAGCAAACTCCATAAATGTGGTTGCTCAACATCAACGCTGAGACGGTCCAAACACCCTTCATGACAGCTGCAAGAGTTGAACCCCGGTCGACCGCTCTGGCGTCCGACACCGCCCCCGGAATGCTGTCTGGCCTTCGAGTGATCGAGGTGGCGGACGAGACGGCGGAGTATTGCGGCCTGCTGCTTGCAGGACTCGGCGCCGAGGTGATCAAGATCGAACCAGCAGGCGGCAGCCCGACGAGGCGCATCGCCCCGTTCTGTTCTGAGGAGCCCGACCCCGAAAAGTCGCTCTATTTCTGGGCATACAACCGCGGCAAGAAATCCGCCGTCGCCGATCTGGATACCGCAGGCGGTCGCGAGATGTTGGTCCAGCTCCTGGGTACTGCCGACATCCTGCTGGATGCTAGCTGCGGCATGTTGAATGAACAGCTTGGGCTGACCCGCGAAGCCTTGGCGGCGCGGTACCCCTCGCTCGTCATCGCCCGCATGACGCCTTTCGGCGATGACGGCCCTTGGAGTACCTTCAAGGGGTCGGACCTGGTTCATCTGGCGCTCGGCGGCGTCATGATGAATTGCGGCTACGATCCGGATCCATCGGAACTGTACGACCTACCGCCTATCGCACCGCAAATCTGGCATGCCTACCATATTGCCGGTGAGCAACTCATGATTGGCATTCTTGCCGCTCTGATCGAGCGGACCACCTCGGGTCTCGGTCAGGATATCTCCTGTGCCATCCATGAGGCGGTGGCCAAGAGCACCGAGATCGATCTGATGTCATGGGTGATGCGCCGAGCGCCGCTCCATCGTCTGACATGCCGTCATGCCCTGGAGGCAGTGTCGCGTGTCCCCAACATCAGTCACACCAAAGATGGTCGCTGGTACATGACCTGGGGTGTTGGCGCCCGTGACAAGGCCAATCTCGTGCCGTTCCTCGAGCGTTTCGACATGGCTGCGGACCTCGAGGCGCCCACAGCCGATGCGGACTTTAACGCACGCAGCGTCCCGGGCTCGTCGAAGATGGACGACGCCACCTCGCACACGCTGGAAGTGGTTCAGCGTTTCGTCCGCGCCCACACAT
>NZ_RZPW01000980.1:0-1895 GCF_003998455.1 Mesorhizobium sp. M7A.F.Ca.CA.001.08.2.1
GCGCTGGTCCAGCGTCAGGCCGGCGCCGGCTTCGGCGCCCACCGCCTCGTCGAACTGCACCTGCGCGCCATTGGCCTCGATGGCGAAACTCGGTTTCAGCCCGAGATCGACAGAAGCCTTGCCATCGGCGGTGTAGGGGTTGTCGAGCGGCCCGGTCTCGAAGCGGAATTCGTCGACCCCGAGTTTCTGGTGGTCGAGCGAAAATTTGCCGTTCAGCCGAAAGCCCGGATCGGGCTTACCGGCCGAGACTTTCACCGTCTCGCCATCGGTGCCGCGCAGCTCGGCGCTGTTCTTGTCGGCACCGGAGATCTTGAACTGGCCGGAGTAGACGGCAGCCCCATTGACGATGCCGGCATTGCCGTCGGTCTCGATGACCAGCGGATAGGCGTCCGGATCGGCCTTCAGCCGAAACCGCATCTGTCCTGAGCCTTCGGCCTTGCCGGTGGACGCGGTGACCGCGGTGCGCAACCCGTCCAGCCGCAGCGTGCCGTCCATGCGCCATGGGCCGGCCAGCGACTTGGCCGAGACGGTCGAATTGATCTCGGAAAACAGATGGCTGCGCCCGCCGGCGGCATGGCGAACTTCGATCTGACCCTCCGTCACCGTCAGCTTCTCGATCGAGATCTGGCTGGGGTCGAAGGGCGAGGACGGCCGTATCGCCCAGTCGACAGTGCCGTCATTGGCGATATCGATGGTCGCTTTCGGCCGCACCAGCCGCATGTCGAAGATCAGCACTTCACCGCGCAGGAAGGGCGCCAGTTCCGCGTCCATTGAAAACGTCTCGACCGTCATGGCCGGCTGGCCGTTGGGGCCGCCGGCGACGGCGACATTCGAGAAGGTCACCGAGGGAAACGGCAACAGCCTTGCGGTGGCGTCGCCCTGCACGGTCACCTTACGGCCGAGAATGGCGCTCGCCTCGCGCTCGAAGTCGGTGCGGTAGCCGGTCCAGTCGATAAAATACGGCACCACCAGCGCCGCACACAGCACCAGCACGAACAGGCCACCAAAGATCACGAACAGGCGTGCGAGCATCAGCTCCGAATGGGTTGAATGAAATTCTGCCGCACTCTACCCGCATCCGCGTGTCGATAAAGAGGCAATTCATCCAGTTGCGCGATCTCCGGTGATCTGAAACAAATCCCGGCGAAGCGGAGAAATCGGATGTCGGGCAAGAACTGGGATCGCGTGCCGATCGATGCGCAAAGTGTCGACGCTCCGCTGTCGCTTTCGGCGGTCTTTCTTGTCGTCACCGTCGCCAGTGGGCAGAGCGCGCTCGCCAGGGTTGCGTCGGTGCTCGGCAAACTCGACGACCTGGTCAAAAATGTCGGATTCCGCGACCTTTCCGGGCGGCTGTCGTGCATCGCCGGCATCGGCCGCGATCTCTGGGATCGTCTCTCTCCAGACCGGCGGCCGCTGGAACTGAAACCGTTCGCGCCGATCAAGGGTGCCGTTCATTCGGCGCCTTCGACCGCCGGCGATCTTCTCTTCCACATCCGCTCCGAGCGACCCGATATGTGCTTCGAGTTCGAGCGCATCCTGCTCGACAATCTCGGTGACGGCGTAAGCGTCATCGATGAGGTTTCCGGCTTTCGCTATTTCGATGCGCGCGACCTGCTCGGCTTCGTCGACGGGACCGCCAACCCGACCGGCCTCGATTTGCCCGCCTCTGCGCTCATCGGCGACGAAGACGCCGACTTCGCCGGCGGCAGCTATGTCGTCGTCCAGAAATATCTCCACGACATGCAGGCCTGGGCGCGCATTCCGACGCCCGAGCAGGAAGCGATCATCGGCCGCACCAAGATCGACAACATCGAAATCGACGATGACGATGCGCCGCGCAAATCGCACAAGTCGCTGGCCACCATCGAGGATGCCGCCGGCAACGAGTACGATAT
>NZ_RZPW01000981.1:0-1893 GCF_003998455.1 Mesorhizobium sp. M7A.F.Ca.CA.001.08.2.1
GAGATAGTGACTTCCGCGGTGGCAACCGGCAGGGGAAAACTGCGCATGCCGGCGCGTGCGCCCTCGGTATGCCGCTCCGGAACGCTGGCGATCAGGTCTGATGTGCGGGCCATGGCAAGGGCTGCCGAGAAACCGGAAACCATGCACACGACGGTCCGCCGCAGCCCGAGCCGGTTCAAAGCCTCGTCGATCGGCCCTTTCTCGCGGCCACGCCGTGAAACGCTGATGTGTCGGCCTGCGGCATAGCGCTCAGGCGTCACCGCGCCCTCGGTCAAGGGATGGCCCGTTCGCACGGCGCCGATAAAGCGGTCGCGAAGCAACGCCTGGATGCGCACCTCCGGGCCGGTCTCGCCAGCGACGCCTATGTCCAGATCGATCGCCGCGTCGCGCAGCGACATGACGTCCCGGTCGGACTTCGGTGCAAAGCGCAGCCGCACGCCGGGCGCATCGGCCTGGATACGGGCAACGAGACGAGGTGCGAACTCTTCGACGAAGCTCTCATTGGTGCGCAGCGTGAAGACCCTGTCCAGGTTCGGGAGATCGAGCAAGGTGGCAGGGCGCAGGATCGCCTCCGCATCCTGGACGACACGGCCTACCTGCTGTCGCAGTTCTTCCGCACGCGGCGTCGCCACAAGGCCTCGACCGGCGCGAACCAGCAGCGGATCGCCCGTCGCCTGGCGCAGTCGCGCCAGCGTGCGGCTCATCGCCGAAGGGCTGAGGCGTAGGCGGCTGGCGGCGCGCGCCACGCTGCCTTCGGTCAGCAGGACGTCGAGAGCGAACAGTAAGTTGAGATCGGGTGATGTCATCGGCAGATCATGACATGATATGGCGCCAAACGCACGAATAAGATGCAAATGCTGCGCCTTCCGCCACATTGGCCAAGGAACTAGATCTCCAGCAGTTCCGGTTGTGGGACTGATGGAAGGAGACCGCCGTGGCAATCGCTGAGCAAAATCCGGACGGGCTGACATCGGCGCCACCATGGATGCAATCCGCCGGCTGGGCGTTGGCAAGCCTGTCGCTCGCCACACTGCTGTCGTCGCTGGGAACCAGCATTGCCAGCGTCGGGCTGCCGTCGCTGATGCAGAATTTCGGCGCGACGTTCCAGGCCGTGCAATGGGTTGTTCTGGCCTATCTCCTCGCCATCACCACACTGATCGTCAGCGCCGGCCGGCTGGCCGACATGTTCGGGCGCCGACCGTTGCTGCTTGGGGGCATCGCGCTGTTCACGTCCGCATCGGTGCTCTGCGGCCTGGCGCCGACACTCTGGCTGCTGATTGCCGCACGCGCCGTGCAGGGACTTGGCGCAGCGCTGATGATGGCGCTGACGCTGGCCTTCGTCGCCGAAACCGTGACCAAGGACAGAATCGGCTGCGCCATGGGCCTGCTCGGCGCCATGTCCGCGATCGGCACGACACTTGGCCCCTCGCTCGGCGGCCTTTTGATCACCGGCTTCGGCTGGCGGGCAATCTTCCTCGTCAATGTCCCGCTGGGAGTGCTCACCTTCGCTCTTGCCTGGCGTGCCCTGCCGGCACGCAATAAAACCGCGCGGCTCGACCGAGGCACGTTCGATGTCGTGGGCACCGCCCTGCTGGCCCTGACGTTGGCCGCCTATGCGCTGGCCATGACGCTGGGCAGAGGCAATTTCGGCACGCTCAAAATCGGCCTGCTGATCGCCGCCGGCACCGGCGTTTTTCTTTTCGCCGCCGCGCAGGCGAGAGTGAAAAACCCCTTGATCCGGCTTGCCAGCTTCCGCGATCTTCAGCTGAGTGCCAGTCTCGCCATGAGCCTCGTCGTCGCCACGGTGATGATGGCGACGCTGGTGGTGGCTCCGTTCTACCTGTCGCGCGGGCTCGGGCTGGATGCTGCAATGGTGGGTGCGGTGCTGTCGAC
>NZ_RZPW01000982.1:0-1893 GCF_003998455.1 Mesorhizobium sp. M7A.F.Ca.CA.001.08.2.1
GTGCGGTAACCGTGAAGACGACCATCCACAAGCTCGACGACGGATCAGATGCCCTGATCTTGCCACGGGAAATGCTGGACAGCTTGAATCTGCAATCGGGCGATCAGCTCCAGATCATCGAAACTGATCACGGCATCATTTTAAGACCGGTGGCCGACAGGTTCGAACGGCAGATGAAGGCCGCGCGCGAGGTCATGGACAAATATCAGGTCGGGCTTCAGAAACTCGCCAAATGACCCGCCAATCAGTGCGGCGGATTTGAGACGTCCTAGCTCTCGGAGAGCTTGACGATTTCCCATTCCTTGCCGTTGACGCTGGCCAAGTCGCCGATCTTCTTGCCGAACAGGGCGACAGCCATTGGCGAAACATGCGAAATGCTGCCCTTGGTGGGATCAGCCTCGTCCTCGCCGACGATCTTCCAATGCACCTTCTTGCCGTCATCGCTCTCGATCGTGACGCCCATGCCGAAGCGCACAACGTCACTGCCCGGCTCCGGCACCGAGAGTTCGGCGCTTTCGCGCCGGGCGGTCCAGTAACGCAGATCGCGCGACACGACCGCTATGCGCTCGCGGTCGGCTTTGCGTTCGGCCTTCGCCAGTATGTCGCGCAGATCGGCCAGATTTTCCTCGATCTGCGCCAGGCCGCGTTCCGTCACCAGATTGCGATGCTGGCTGACCGGCCGCTCACCGACACCGGCGATGGCATTTTCGCTGTCTTCCTCGCGGGTGAAAGCTCTGCTCATTTCCTGAACTTAGGCCCGCAGAGGCTGCTCGACAAGCCATTGTCGTTTCCGTCCCGAGGAGAGGCAAACCGTCTGGCACGATTCCTGCGACGCCAAGGTTGAACGCTGGGATTTTGTGCCGATGTTGAACAGACGAACGCTGCTGACTGGAACCGCCGGCTTTGCCGTCATGGGCCTTGCGCTCGGCAAGGCGGTAGCCGCAAGCTTGAGCGGCATCGAGAAAGCCTCGATGCGCGGCTCGATCAATGCCACCGAACTCGGCGTGCAGCCCGGCACATCAGACGATCAGAGCAAGGCCTTCGCCAAACTGCTGCGTGACGCAAACAGCCGCGACATGCCGGTGTTCCTGCCGCCCGGCACCTATGTCGTCTCCAATCTTTCGCTGCCCGGCCGCGTACGTCTTTCCGGCGTGCCGGGCGCGACGCGCATCGTTTACGGCGGTGACGGCCACCTGTTCATGGCCGAACAGGCCGACCATATCGAACTGAGCGGGCTGGTCTTCGATGGTTCGAACCGCGCGATGGGCGACTACACGCAAGGGCTGCTCGATCTGCGCCGTGTCGCGCACCTCGCCATCGACAATTGCCAGATCACCGGCAGCGGCAAGAACGGGCTGGCGCTGGAACACGCGATCGGCCGGATCGAGCGCTGTGAGATATTGGGCGCCGCCGATGCCGGCATCTATTCGGTCGAAGCCGGCGGGCTGGCCATCACGGGCAACACCGTTTCCGACTGCGCCAATGGCGGCATCCTCGTACACCGCTGGCAGGTGGCCGAAGACGGCACCATGGTCACCGGCAACCGCGTCCAAGGGATCCAGGCACGCAGCGGCGGAACCGGGCAGAACGGCAACGGCATCAATGCCTTTCGCGCCGGCAATGTCGTCATCTCGGGCAACATCGTCTCGGACTGCGCCTTCTCGGCCATCCGCGCCAACAGCGCCAGCAACCTGCAGATATCGGGCAACACCTGCTCGCGCTCTGGCGAAACGGCGATCTATTCCGAGTTCTCGTTCGAAGGCGCCATCATCAGCAACAACATCGTCGACGGCGCCGCCAACGGCATCTCGATCGTCAATTTCAACGAAGGCGGCCGCATGGGCGTCTGTTCCGGCAACATCGTGCGCAATCTGTCGACCAGCGGCCCCTACC
>NZ_RZPW01000983.1:0-1884 GCF_003998455.1 Mesorhizobium sp. M7A.F.Ca.CA.001.08.2.1
GTCTATGACGGCCCGGTTGCAGCACCGGTGGAGGAGGGGCAGCCGGTGGGTGCGCTGCGCGTCTGGATCGGCGATACGCTGAGCCAGGAGACGCCGCTTTTCGCAGCCGAATCGATCGGCGTCGGCACGCTGCCGCAGCGCGCGCTCGATGCCGTCAAGGAACTGGCGGTCGGCTGGCTGCGCTAACGCATGTCGCTCAAAACCAGCCATGGTTTTGGGGAACGGCATGCATAAGGGCAAAAAATTGACGGCATGGACGTTTGACCCAACGCGGACTATCTAGAGCGCTACAATCCCATTCAGCCATGGACAAGAAGGCCTCTCGGTTGGCACGCGGTTTTTTCATCACCTTCGAAGGCGGCGAGGGGGCAGGCAAGTCGACGCAGATCGAGCGGCTGGCCAGGAAGATGCGCGCCAAGAAATACGACGTGCTGCTTACCCGCGAACCCGGCGGCTCGCCGGGCGCCGAAGCGGTCAGGCACGTATTGCTTTCAGGCGCCGCCGAACCGTTCGGGCCGAAGATGGAAGCGCTGCTGTTCGCCGCCGCGCGGTCCGATCATGTCGAGCAGGTGATCCGGCCGGCGGTCGAGCGTGGCTCCATCGTGCTTTGCGACCGCTTCCTCGATTCCTCACGCGTCTATCAGGGCGTCACCGGCGGCATCGATCCGGCATTCATGGATGCGCTGGAACAGGTCGCCATCAACGGCATGATGCCGGACATGACGCTGATCTTCGACATCGACCCAGCGGAAGGCCTGAGGCGCGCAACGCTGCGGCGCGGCGCGGAGGCAGTCGCCGACCGTTTCGAAAAGGAGACGCTGGCGATCCACCGGGCCCGCCGCGAGGCGTTTCTGGCGATCGCCAAGGCCGAGCCGGAGCGCTGCATCGTCGTCGACGCAGCCGCCGAGCCCGACGCGGTTGAGAACGTCGTCACCGCGGCAGTGTTCGCGGCGCTGGCGGCGAGAGCGCCGGCACGCGACAGGCAGGCGACGCCGGCATGATCTTCGAGCGCATCGCACCCGAGCAGCACGACACGCTCGACGGCGTGCCGGAGCCCTCCGAAACGCCCCTTCTGGTCGGGCACGGCCAGGCTGCAGGCGTGCTCACCGCCGCCTATCGCGCCGGCAAGCTGCCGCATGCGCTGATCTTTTCCGGGCCAGTCGGCATCGGCAAGGCGACGCTCGCCTTCCACCTTGCGCATCATCTGCTGAAGCACCCGGATTTCGCGCAGGCGCCGGAAAGCCTTGCCGCTCCCGATCCGGCGTCGTCGCTGTTTCGCCAGATCGCCACCGGGGCGCATCCTTCCGTGCTGCACCTGACCCGGCCGCTGAACGACAAGACCAAGAGTTTCAAGACGGTCGTCACCGTCGATGAGATCCGCAAGGTCAGCCGCTTCCTGTCGCTGACCTCGCATGACGGCAGCTACCGGGTCGTCATCGTCGACCCCGCCGACGACATGAACACCAATGCCGCCAATGCCTTGCTGAAAAATCTTGAAGAGCCGCCGGCACGGACGCTGTTCATCCTGATTGTCCACGCGCCGGGCAGTCTGCTGCCGACGATCCGGTCGCGCTGTCAGGTGGTGCGATTGAACCCGCTCGACGCCGACGACCTGATGACGGTGCTGGAAACGACCGAGCCGGCGCCGCCTGAGGATCCGGCGGCGCGCGCGGCACTGGCCGAGCGGGCAGGGGGCAGCGCCCGCACCGCGATCCTCTTGACGCAGTATGGCGGGTTGGAGATCGCTTCGACGCTCGACGCTCTGGTCACCGGGAAAAAGAGCGATGTCGGCGGCGCGTTCCGCCTCGCCGAAGCCGTGGCCGGCCGCGATCAGGCGATCCAGTTCGATATCTTCAACCGCCGGGCGCTAGACCTGTTGTCGGA
>NZ_RZPW01000984.1:0-1882 GCF_003998455.1 Mesorhizobium sp. M7A.F.Ca.CA.001.08.2.1
GCACCAGATAGACGTTTTGCGTTGGATCAGCCTCGGCAGCCAGCTTGCCGCTTTGCTCGGCCTTGCCGATCACCTTGATGCCGTCGCGCAGCCATTGGACCGCGGCGCCGGCAATGAAGATCGAGCCCTCCAGCGCATAAGTGGTCTTGCCGTTCAGCCTGTAGGCAATAGTGGTCAAGAGCCGGTTCTTCGAACGCACAAGGTCGCTGCCGGTGTTGAGCAGAGCAAAGCAGCCCGTGCCGTAGGTGGATTTCATCATGCCCGGCTCGAAACAGGCCTGGCCGATGGTCGCCGCATGCTGGTCGCCGGCAACACCGAGGATTCTTATCTCGGCGCCGAAGAGATTTTTCTCCGTGATTCCATAGTCATCGGCGCAGTCCTTTACCTCGGGTAGCATTTTCGCCGGGATGTTCAGTATCGACAGCAGTTCGTTGTCCCAGGCATTTTTCTCGATATTGTAGACCAGCGTGCGCGACGCGTTGGTGGCATCCGTGGCGTGGACCTTGCCGCCGGTCAGCCGCCAGATCAGAAAGCTGTCGATGGTGCCGGCGAGCAACTCGCCCTTCTCGGCACGACGCCGCGCCCCTTTTACCTTGTCTAGCATCCAGGCGATCTTGGTACCGGAAAAATACGGATCAAGCAGCAGGCCGGTTTTTTTGGTGAACTTTTTCTCCAGTCCCTGCTTCTTCAGTTTCTGGCACAGCGGCGTGGTGCGCCGGTCCTGCCAGACAATGGCATTGTGGATCGGCTTGCCGGTCGCCTTGTCCCAGATGACGATGGTCTCGCGCTGATTGGTGATGCCGAGCGCGGCCACCTCGGAAGCAGCCCGGCCGGCATTCTTCAGCGCCGCCTTCACGGTCGTCACCACGCTCGCCCAGATGTCTTCGGGATCGTGCTCGACCCAGCCGGAGGCCGGATAGTGCTGGGTGAATTCCTTCTGCCCGCTGCCGGCAACCTTCATATCGCCGTCGAACAGGATCGCCCGGGTCGAAGTCGTGCCCTGGTCGATGGCAAGGATGTATCCGGTCATTCTGCTTCCCCGCTTAATGCATGTCGCCCAAAGGTGACCTCGATTTTGGGAGAACGACATGCACAAAAACAAAGACCTAAAGCGCGTTGCATGAATCCATCTCAACGCGACGCGCTTTAGTCTTTTACACAAACAGGGGAGACGGCAAGATGCCGCCTCCCCCTATTCTCATGATGCAGGCGCGAACGCCGGCACCAAGGTTACTTCTGCCAGCTCTTCACCAGCTCGTCGTAGTTGATGGTGATCGGCTTTTCCTTCTCGTTCTCGATCTTGAGCTGAGGAGCGAGATTGCCTTTCTTGACCGCGTCGGCGTTCCAGTAGGCGAGGTCATGCTCTTCGGCCATCTTCGGGCCGATATCGCCCTGGACACCCGACTTCTCGATGCGGCTCATGACCTTTTCCTGCTCGCCGCAGAGCGAGTCCATCGCTTCCTGCGCCGTCTTGGCACCCGACGACGCATCGCCGATCGCCTGCCACCAGAGCTGTGCCAGCTTCGGATAGTCAGGCACGTTGGTGCCGGTCGGCGACCACTGAACGCGGGCCGGCGAACGGTAGAACTCGATCAGGCCGCCGAGCTTCGGAGCCCGCTCGGTGAAGCTCTTGTCGTGGATCGTGCTCTCGCGGATGAAGGTCAAGCCGACATGGCTCTTCTTCACGTCGACTGTCTTCGAGGTGACGAACTGCGCGTAGAGCCAGGCGGCCTTGGCGCGGTCGGTCGGGGTCGACTTCATCAGCGTCCAGGAGCCGACGTCCTGATAGCCGAGCTTCATGCCGTCCTTCCAGTAGACGCCATGCGGCGACGGCGCCATGCGCCACTTGGGCGTACCGTCGTCGTTCAGCACCGCCTTGGCG
>NZ_RZPW01000985.1:0-1878 GCF_003998455.1 Mesorhizobium sp. M7A.F.Ca.CA.001.08.2.1
CGCGCGTCGGCCCTCGTAGCCGCGGTCGGCATGCTGGTGGCTGGCCTGGCGCCCTCGCCCTGGCTCGCCATTGCAGCCTTTGCCTTTTGCGGCTTCGGCATCGCCAATATGGTGCCGATCATCTTTTCGGCCGGCGGCAACCAGGAAGGCATGTCTTCCGGCACCGGCATGAGCGTGGTCACAACGATCGGATACTGCGGCATACTGGTGGCGCCGTCGGCGATCGGCTTCGTTGCCGAGCATTCCAGCTTCGGCCCGATCTTCATCACCATGTCGGGACTGCTGATCATCGTGTTGCTGATGGCCGGGCTCGCTCACCGCGCCGAATTCGCGCCAGCACCCGCCGAATAGCGTTTCAGCTCCTCGTGAAGGAAATCCACCACACGGCGGATGCGCACGCTGGTACGCACGTCGCGATGCATCGCCAGCCACACCGGCAGAACTGGCAGCGGCAGGTCAGGCAGCACCTTCTCAATCAAAGGATCCCTGTCGGCCAGCGGCTCCTGGCCAAGACCAATGCCGTTTCCCGCCCGCACCGCTTCCCACAAAACGATCTGGTTGTCGGCCCTGAAGCGGAAGCTGCTCCGGGTGACGGGGATGCCGTGTTGGGTAAAACCCCTGATGATCTCGTCGCCGCGGTCGAAGCCGACCAGATCGTGGTCGACAAGATCGGCAGGCTTCAGCGGACGGCCGCGCCTGTCGAGATAGGATTTGGCCGCGCAGGCGCAGAGCTCGATGTCGCAGACCTTGCGTGCCATCAGCTCGTTCTGCGCCGGCTTGACCATGCGGATGGCGATGTCGGCATCTCGACGCAGCAGGTTCTCGACCTGATTGGAGGCGACGATCTCGACCTCGATGCCGGGCTCCTCGATCCCCAGCCGCATCGTCATCTCAGGCAGGACATAGGCCGCCACGACCTCGCTGGCGGCGATACGCACCGTGCCTTCGATAGCCTCAACCGAACCCAGTGCCAGGAGTGAGAAGGCGCTTGCCTGCTCGCTGACCGCCTTGCCGCGTTCCAACAGCGTGCTGCCGGCCTCCGTCAGTTCGTAGCCGTGCCGTCCTCGACGGAACAGCGTGACGCCCAGCGCCTGTTCCAACTCGCCGATGTGACGGCCAAGCGTCGGCTGGCTGGCCGAAAGCTTCCGCGCGGCAGCCGACAGGCTGCCGGATTCCGCCACGGTGACAAAGCTCTTGATCAGGTTCCAGTCGATTTCTGCCATTCGTTTATGAATATCAGAACGCCACCTTTAGTCAATTTCCATTCGTATTCGAAGCGACCATATTCCAGCTGCAGACACCAACACGGACTGCAAACACCAACCAGGAGAACTCAGATGACCAAGATCGCTCTCACCACCGCCGCCATCCTCATTTCCGTCAGCGCCGCTTTTGCCGGCAGCGACAAGTTTGGTTCGAACGACGCCAGCCAGCCGGCCGCCACCAGCACCGACGACACGGCCACCGCTTCGATTCACAACCCCGATGCGGCCATCCGGAAGCCGGTCACACAGGGCAGCAACCGCGATCTCTTCGGCAGCCGCTGATCCCGATCGCGCCTGTCGCTGATCCCAATCGCGCTTGCCGCTGATCCCAATCGCGCTTGCCGCTGATCTCGATCGCGCTTGCCGCTGATCTCGATCGCGCTGTCGCTGATATCGATCGCCCGACCGACCATCTAAATCCCAACCAGGAGTGCTTCCAATGACCAAGATCGCAATTCTCGGTGCCGGTGGCCGGCTCGGCCGTGTGGTCGCCAAGGCCTTCATCGACGCGGGCTACGAGGTCCGCGCCGTCACCCGCAACGGCAAGGTGCCGGCCGAACTCAAGGGCGCCACGGCCGTTGCCGGTGACGCTCTCGACCGCGAGGCCCTCATC
>NZ_RZPW01000986.1:0-1878 GCF_003998455.1 Mesorhizobium sp. M7A.F.Ca.CA.001.08.2.1
GCGTTTCCTTGGCCAGCATAGATATTGAACGCGGTTGGATCGAAGGCGTGGTTGAAACGCACCCGGAAGCCAGTCGCCGTCGGTGTGAAGCTCTGCACCACCAACCATTCGGTGTCGACGACAACCGTGGTTCCGGAAGACGCGCTAAATGTGCCGTCCTCGTTCGTGGCACTCGCGAGGATCGTGAAGCTGCCGCGTGCATCATAGATATGCGTTGCGGCTGTGGAGCTTCCTGCCAGAGAGTCGACCACCCCATCGCCCCAGTCGACCGACCATAGGGTGATCGTGTCGTCACCGGGATCGGCAGCCCCAAGCGTGATTGTGTAAGGATCGCCCGCGACAGCATGTCCTGGGCCGGCGACAGTAATTGTCGGGGCGACATCCGCGACGTGGATAGCGAAGCTCCGCTCGGCGTATGAACCGACAGCGTCTGTGACGCGCAGCGTCACGTTATGCGTGGCGTCGCCGTCAGGTGCGGTCCACCTGAACGCGCCAGTCACCGGATCCACGATCGCGCCGGACGGGGCAGTCACAAGCGAGAAGACGAGCTTGTCGCCTCGGTCAGGATCGCTGGCGATGAGCGTGAAGGCCAGCGTCTCCCCCTCCTTCAGCGAGCGGTCGGGCAACGCTGAGAGCGTCGGACCGTCGTTGAGGCCCCTTACCGTGATGGTCACGCGAGCAGTGGACAGCGCGCCGGAGGCGTCCTTGACCGTATAGGTGAAACTGTCGCTCGCGGTCTCACCCGCGGCGAGCGCCGCGAAGGCGCCGTTCGGGTCGTAGTCATAGCTGCCGTCGCTTCTAGCCCTCACGCGGGCCCCGGAAACAAGAGCCAGCACCTGGCCAATGTTCGCAGCCGACCCGTTCACCGCAATGAGGGCAAGCGTGTCGCTGCTGTCCGGGTCGGTATCGTTGGCGAGAATGCCCTGTGCTGCTGCGACGCTCAGTGCGGTGTTCTGGTTAGTCGCCGCTGAATCGTCGACCGCCTTCGGCGCGTCGTTCTGTCCGGTGATCGACACGGTCACGGTTGCGGTCGAGGCTGCGCCTGCAGCATCGCGCACCGTATAGATGAAGACGTCCTGGGCCTTTGCGCCCGCTGCGAGATGATCGAAGGCCCCGTTCGGATCGTAGGTAAAGGTGCTGTCGGCATTGAGGATGACTTTGCCGACGGTCCCAGCGGTGTCGAAGCTGATGCTGTGGGTGTCGCCTTGGTCGACATCAGCGAAAATCGGCGCGAGAAGCACCGTCGGGCCGTCCTCCATGGCTTCGCCGGCTACATCCTGCGCCACCGGCGCATCGTTCACCGGCGTGACTGTGAGGTTGAAGGTGTCGAAGGCTGACAGTTCACCGTCGCTCGCCGTCACCTTGAGGCCAAGGACTCCGTTGAAGTTTAGCGGCGGCGTGCCCGAGAAGGTCAGCGTCGAGGCATCGAAGGAGAGCCAGCTTGGCAGCGGCTCACCGGCGGCGAGCGTCGCCGAAAGGGTGAGAGCATCGCCGTCCGGATCCTTGAAGACGAGCGCAGGAAGCGTGAAGGTCCACAGTGCGTCCTCAGGCGAGGCCTGGTCCGCGATTTCCTGTTCCAACACCGGTGTGCTGTTGCCAGCCGTGACCTCAATGCGCACAGTCGCGATGTTGCTGGCCAGAACGCCGTCGCTTGCCTGGTAAGTGAAACTGTCGGTGCCGAAGAAGTTGGCCTTCGGCGCGTAAGTGAAGCTGCCGTCCGGATTGAGCGTCAGCGTGCCGTTGGTCGGTCCGGCGACGAGAACCGGCGTCAGGCTGTCGCCGTCGACATCGCTGTCGTTGGCGAGGACCGACACCACCAGGCTGCCGTCCTCGGCAACGTATGCGATGTCATCGGCGGCGACAGGCGCATCGTTCACC
>NZ_RZPW01000987.1:0-1869 GCF_003998455.1 Mesorhizobium sp. M7A.F.Ca.CA.001.08.2.1
TCTCCAAGGCATTTTATACGGCCAATGATTTCGATGCTTCGACCATGACGCCGCCGCTTGGCTCGGGTCCCTACAAGATTGGACGCGTGGCGGCCGGACAGACGGTCGAATATGACCGCGTCGCCGACTATTGGGGCCGCGATCTCCCGGTGAACCGCGGCCTCTACAATTTCGACCGCATCCGCATCGACTTCTATCTTGACCGGCAGGCGGCATTCGAGGCCTTCAAGAAAGGCGACACGCATTTTCGCGAGGAATTCACCTCACGGGTATGGGCGACCGGATACGACTTTCCGGCGCTGAAGGACGGCAAGGTCCTCAAACGGGAATTTCCCGGCGAGAAGACGCCAGACATGCAGAGCGTCGCGCTGAACCAGCGTCGTCCGCAATTCCGCGATGAGCGGGTGCGGCGGGCGATCGCCAGATGCTTCGATTTCGAATGGATGAAGCGGGCCTTGTTTTACGGCTCCTACGAGCGTTCTCAATCGAACTTCGAACGATCGGATTACAAGGCCGAAGGCCTGCCCTCGCCTGACGAATTGGCCCTGCTGGAGCCATTCCGGGCCGAGTTGCCGCCAGAGGTTTTCGGTGAAGCGGTAACACAGCCCCTGTCCGACGGTTCGGGCCATGACCGCAAGCTGCTGGGCGAGGCTTCGAGACTGCTTGCGCAAGCCGGCTGGAAGCGCGACGGCAGTTTCGTCGTCAATGACAAGGGTGAGCGGCTGCGGGTCGAAATGCTGGCGGAGGACGATGGCATCGTTCGTATCTACACCCCGTGGTCGGAGAATATGAAGGCGATCGGAATCGACGCATCGATCCGGCAAATCGATTCGGCGCAGTATGAGCAGCGGCACAGCAATTACGACTTCGATCTTGCCTTGCTGCATTGGTCGATCGGGGCGACGCCGACTGACGACAGCCTGCAGATGCTCTATGATTCCCGCATGGCGAAAATCCCGGGGCAACGCAACTATCCGGGCACCGAAAGCAAGGCCATCGACGCCCTGATCGCGGCAGCAGCCAAGGCGAAAGACCGTATAGAACTCGTCACGGCGCTCAGAGCGCTCGACCGGGTCTTGCGCGCGCGGCTGGACTGGATTCCAACATACTATCTGGCGAATCACCGCGTCGCCTATTGGGACATGTTCGGCTTTGTCGAACAGAAGCCCGATTTCGGCTTTCCGGTCGAGACGCTGTGGTGGTTCGATAAGGGCAAGGCGGCAAGAATTGGCAAAGGCTGAGATGTTCGCTCAACGAGGGCAGAAGGCCTGATGGGCGCCTATATCCTGCGCCGCATCCTTTTGATGATCCCGACGCTGTTCGGCATCATGGCGATATCCTTCGCCGTCATCCAGTTCGCCCCCGGCGGTCCGGTCGAACAGGTCATCGCCCGGCTGACCAATCAGGGCGGCAGCGACCGCCTCGGCGGTGGTGGCGGCGACGCGGGTGCTGGCGGCAATTTCGATGCCGCCGGTGACGTCAGCTCGAAATATCGCGGTGCGCAGGGGCTCGATCCGGAATTCATCAAGAAGCTGGAAAAGCAGTTCGGCTTCGACAAGCCGCCGCTCGAGCGCTTCGGCATGATGCTGTGGAACTATGCCCGCTTCGATTTCGGCGACAGCTATTTCCGCGACATTTCGGTGCTCGACCTGATCCTGGAAAAAATGCCGGTGTCGATCTCGATCGGGCTGTGGATCACGCTGTTGTCCTATTTGATCTCGATCCCGCTCGGCATCCGCAAGGCGGTCAAGGACGGCACTCCCTTCGACGTCTGGACCAGCGGCGTCGTCATTGTCGGCTATGCCATTCCGGGCTTCCTGTTCGGCATCATGCTGATGGTGCTGTTTGCCGGCGGGGCTTTTTGGGACT
>NZ_RZPW01000988.1:0-1869 GCF_003998455.1 Mesorhizobium sp. M7A.F.Ca.CA.001.08.2.1
CTCCATGCTCTGGCATCCGCGCCTCGATGCCGATCCGGCGCAACGCTGGTTGCGCGACTGTGTGCGGGAGGTGTGTGCGGCGTCGCGCTGACAACGATGAGAAGCCTGCGCCAACCGCCCAGGCTTCTCATCTGTCCAGTCTATTCGGTTTGGCGTTTCTGCAAATGCCTCAGTGCGCTTAGTGTGAGCGTCGCCATGACCGAACAGTAGGCGACCAGCGGCCACGCCGTGTCTCCGCCGAGCAGGACGACGAACAACGTGCCGAAGATGCCGACGACAAGGCTCTGGATGCAGAAGTAGAGTGCGACTGCGGTTCCCGCGACATCGCCAAACGCCTCGAGTGCACCGTTTGCGGTGACTGAGACAATGAAGACGATACCCACGGCAACGACCCACATCGGCAAGATAAATGTCGCGAAGGACGGCTGTGCGAACAGTTGCCCCACTGCCAATAGCGCCGCGCCGAACAGCAGCATCGCCATGCCCCTGATGGCACTGCCGGCGATGCCCCAGCTTGCAATGAACCTTCTGGCGAAGCGGGTGGTGACGATCATCACCAGCGCCGCGGTGGCGAAAGCTAGACTGAAGCCGAACTGTGAAAAACCGGCCCGATCCATGAGCACCCGTGGCGCAGTCGAAAAGAACACGAAGAAGGCGCCCATGGCGGCACTGAATGCAAGCGTGTAGGTCCAGAAGGCAAGACTGGAGAGAATGGGTCGAAGCGCCATTCGCCTGGTATCGCCATTCGAGGGGCGGGTTTCGTGCCATTTCGGCCATGCGTTGAGGGTAGCTGCCGTGGCCAGGACTCCGAGCGTCAGGAAGATCGCCCGCCAGCCGAAATTGCCGGCAATCAACGCACCGGCAACCGGCCCCAACGCCGGCACGAAAGCCAACATCGAGCTGAACAGGCCGTAAATGACGGCACTTTCGGCTCTTTGCGCATAGACGTCGCGAACCGTTGCGAAGGTTGCAACGAGAATGGCGGACGCACCAATGGCCTGCACGACGCGCAGGACGACGAAGACAGCGGCCAGCGAGGTGCTGGCGAGCAGAAAGGAAGCGCCTGAAAACAAAAGCGCGCCACCGATCAGCACCGGGCGCCTGCCGATCCTGTCGGAAATCGGGCCGAAGACGACTTGGCCGAGCCCAAGACAAATCATGTAGAGGCTCAGCGTCAGCTGGATGACATCAGGCGATGTCTCGAGGATCCCCGGCATCGCCGGGACAATCGGGAGGTAGATGTCCATGGCCAGCGAGGCCAGGATGTCGAAGGGCGCCATCAGCACCATGGCTGCTGGCAGGGAAGTGGTCCATGTCGGTTTTTTTGGAAGAGGCATGATTGAACATCCGCTCAAATGGATACATTTGGCGGCGATCTGCCGTTCTCAATGAAGATGGGAAATGACGGGCCGCCGCAACAACGAGGTGCTGTTGCGGCCTACTTGTCTGCTGACTTGCTGGTTCCCATAAACGCTATCCCGGAAAATGACGGCGCAGACATTCTCTCGAGTGCGCTCGCGTTTCCCTAGCAGCCGAAGGTTGCCCAGGCAACAGGATCAGCTTGATGCGCGTCAACGCGCCATCGCCGCCTCGAGCACCCTGAAAATCCGCTCGTCCGCGCATTGGGCAACGTTGAAGCGCAGGAAACGGCCAGCCGTTCCGGACAGGCTGAATGCGTTGCCGGGCGCCAGCACGATGTTGTCGGCCAGCGAGCGGCGGGCGACTTCGGCCGCATCGACGCCGTCCGGCAGGCTGCACCACAGGAAGAGGCCAGCCGGCTGGTCGATCCACGGCGTGATGCCGATCACTTTCAGGTGGGCGGCCGTCTCGCCCATGGCGCGCGCAAGCTTCGCGCGCAGCAAATCCATG
>NZ_RZPW01000989.1:0-1867 GCF_003998455.1 Mesorhizobium sp. M7A.F.Ca.CA.001.08.2.1
GGTCTGGACACCCGGCGACTTTGCCGATCTCGGCGCGCGCGCCGCCGTGGACAAAACCCTGCAGCGCCTAGCGGCCGCCGGGGATCTTCGCCGGATTGACCGTGGCCTCTATGACCGCCCGCGGACCAATCCTCTGACCGGCCGCGCCACCGTGCCGGACTATCGCGCCGTGATCAGGGCGGTGACACGCCGCGACAACGCGCGCACCGTCATCGATGGCATGACGGCCGCCAACGATCTTGGGCTCACGACGGCCGTACCCGCGCGAATCGAGGTGCTGGTCGATGCGAGATTGAAGCCGATCAAACTCGGCACCCAGGAAATCCACTTCAAATACGCCGCGCCGAGCCGTCTTTATTGGGCGGATCGGCCGGGAATGCGGGTCGTCCAGGCCCTGTATTGGATGCAGGATATGCTGACCCAGGACAGCGAGCGCAAGCGGATCGCGACCATATTGCGCCGCCTGCTTTCTGACCCCAAGCACGGCGAGGCGATTTGCGAGGATCTGCGCGCCGGTCTTTCCGCCGTGCCGATCTGGATGCAGGAGTTCCTGCGCCAACTGCTCAGCCCGGGAGCCGGGCTCGAGGGTAAGTCATGAGCACCGACGCCTACCGTCAGATCATTGCCGCACCGCCACGTGACCGGCTCGATCTGTTCCTCGCGACGGCCAACCGCATCGGCGCGCCGGTCGGGAATGTCGAAAAGGACTTCTGGGTCTGCTGGACCCTCAATGCGCTCTATCACGAACGGCCGTCAGGAGAGCCGCGGCTGCTGTTCAAGGGCGGCACATCGCTGTCGAAAGGCTATGACCTCATCAAGCGCTTTTCCGAGGACATCGACGTCACCGTGTTCCGCGACGACCTCGAGGAGCCAGCCTCGGTCGAAGAGCTCGAGGCGCTATCGAACAAGAAACGTCGCGCCAAACTCGACGCCATCCGAGATGCCTGTCGCGCCTATATCACCGGCCCGCTCAATGAGTTCCTCGCCGCCCAGTTGGCAGACCTCACCAAAGGGGCGGGGCGCGTGGAAATCGATGACGCCGATCCCGATCGGCAAACCCTGCTGCTTTGGTATCCCGAAGTGGAGCCGCGCGATGGCGCCTATGTCCGACCGGCGATACGTCTTGAATCCGGCGCAAAATCAGCGCTCGATCCCCATGGGCCTCTTACGATTACTCCCTATGTCGCCGAGGAAGCAGCCGGCGTTGATCTCGCCGTGCCGGACGTCACCACGATCGAGGCGACGCGGACCTTCTGGGATAAGGTGGTGATCGCTCATGGACTGCGCCGCTGGTATGAGCGGCGTGGTGAACTACGGCAGGAAGGTCAGCGGGTCTCGCGGCATTACTACGACTTGCACTGCCTCATGCAGTCGGAAACCGGGAGAGCGGCGATCGCCAACCTCGATCTTGGCGCCGATTGCGTGCGTCACGCGCTCATGTTTTTCGATCGGCCGGACTATGATCTTGCCTCGGCAGTGCCGGGGACCTTTGCGATCGAGCCCGCGACCAAGATGGTCGATGCGCTTGCGCGCGACTACACCAACACGACTGCGATGATCTTCGGCACCCCGCCAAGCTTTGACGGCATCCTAGCCTCGGCCCGGCAGATCGAGCAGAGCATCAACGGCGGGTAATTGTTCGCAGCCGCGTCCGCCTTCTCTCCAATGCGCGAGCCGTCTTTCTTGCGGCCCTCAAATCGTCGAGAGTCGGCTGCCACCAAACTGTTCCATCGATCTTCGTCTTGGATCGCGAGGGCCAGGTCTTGATGAGCTCATCGAGGTCGGCGGGACGCCATTGCCCCCAGACATAATTATGGTGGTCTGGAAGGTCGGAGTAGTGGGAACGAAGTATCTCGCCGTCGACGGG
>NZ_RZPW01000098.1:0-12244 GCF_003998455.1 Mesorhizobium sp. M7A.F.Ca.CA.001.08.2.1
GGTCTGGCCGGCGGCTTCAAGCTCGGCGCGAAGTCCGCCATACTCGGCATCCACCGGCACATCGAGCGGCAAGACAGGAATCTCGGCCAGCAAGTCTTCAACCTTCTTGAGCAGCTTGGCCGATCCCTTCCTGGCGCAGCCATATCGCAATTCCGAGGCGACCACGATGCTGGTGCAAACCGCGTCATCTCCCTCGCGCGACATTGCCCTCGCGGCCTTGCCAGCCGGGTTTCGGATCATGTCGCTGATAATGTTCGTATCCAGCATGAACCGCATCTAGAAAATGTCCTCGGATTTGACTGGCGTGTCGTCGATCTCGGGGAGGTCGTCTTCAGGATCGAGCGGCGGCTCTTTCGCCCATTGGGCGAGCAGCGCGGTAAGGCCATGTTTGCGAACCGGCTCGATGACAAGACGATCGCCTTCCCGGCTGATCAGGACTTTTTCGCCGGGAAGCTCGAACTCGACAGGAATGCGCACCGCCTGGCTTCGGTTGTTGCGAAACAGCTTCGCCTCCTTGGGCGGCGTTGTTGAATGACGGTTCTGGGGCATGTTGCAGCTCTTTTGTATATGCCATTTGTATATGCCAAACGACACCACGATGCAAGGTCCGGGAAAGCTCGGTCGGCTCTCTTCACGCTCCGAGCGACACGGCTATCCTTTCATCACGCCTTTCAGCGACAGCACCAAGGTCATCGGGTTTTTGGGCGAAGCCGCAAAGCCATAGTGTTCGTAAAAGGCTTTCGCTTCGTCCGATATGGCATGAACGAAAATGCCGCGAATCCCGAGGATCGTCGCGGCGTGAGCGGCGCGCCGAACGGCGTCTTGCAGCAGCGCGGCACCCAGCCCCTTGCCTTGCCAGCCCGCGTCGACGGCAAGACGCCCGAGCACGACCATCGGAATGGGATCAGGCATGTTGCGACGAATGGCGCCGGGTGCCTGCGCCAGATCAAGCCCGCCCGAAGAGAGGCAGTAATAACCGACAACCCGCGCGTCTTCCGCCACCACATAGGTACGCGACGCGCCGCTGACCTGGTTGGCTCGCGCCCTCAGGCGAAGCCATTGGTCGAGACTTTCCGTCCCGCTTTGAAAAAGGTCGAGATCGTGGTTTTCGGCCAGAGGCGCGGGCGCCGATAGTATCATCCCTGCCACGGCCTGGGCACGTTCATAAGGCGTGCAAAACCTTCACCGCTTGGCGTCTCATCGAGGATGTCGAGATAGTGCCGATAGCTCTCGGGATCCACCTTGATCAGTGCCTGGTCGAGCAGCGTGTCCTCGGCCGCACGATATGCAGCATCGATCATAAAGTCGGAACGGGTCTTCCCGCGTATTTTCGCAGCACGGTCGATCAATATGCGCACATCCTCTCGGATGCGCAGATTGACAGGCTTGGCGTGGGTCTCGGGTGTGGCCTTTGTCATGGCAGCGCTCCTTGTCGCTCCCGTAGCACACCTGCATACACAATGTGTATCTTTTTTCGGAACAGTCAAACGAATTGGAACGATCGGCGTCCACCGAGGCGAAGTCGCACTTGAAAGAAAAAACTACGAACCTTCTATTCCGGGGATAGGTTTTCTAGAAGCGATGCATTGATCCTCGGACCCATGCCTCGTCGCACACCACGCACCCCGGCTATGGTCCGATCATAACGCATTGCATCGGAGCCTGTTTTCATGAAACGATTTTTCCTCGGGCTTGCCACCGTCGCCGGCCTGTTCCTTGCATCCTCCCAAGCCTGGTCGGCCGACAAACTGCTCAACGCATCCTATGATGTAGGCCGCGAACTGTTCGTGCAGGTCAACAAGGCTTTCATCGCCCAGCATCCGGGCGTCACCGTCGACCAGTCGCATGCCGGCACTTCGGCGCAGGCACGCGCCATCGCCGAGGGCCTTGGCGCCGACGTTGTTACCTTCAACCAGGTCATCGACATCGACTTCCTGGTCAAGAAGGGCCTCGTCTCGGCCGACTGGCAGAAGGATTTCCCTGACAATGCCTCGCCCTTCTATTCTCTGCCTTCGTTCCTTGTCCGCGCGGGCAACCCCAAGCACATCAAGGACTGGAACGATCTCGTGCGCGACGACGTGCAGGTGATCTTCCCAAACCCGAAAACATCCGGCAATGCGCGCTACACCTATCTGGCGGCCACCGCCTACGCCAAGGAAGCCTTCAAGGGCGATGACGCCAAGGTGAAAGAGTTCATCACCAAGCTGTTCAACAACGTGCCGATCTTCGACACCGGCGGCCGCGCCGCGACCACCACCTTCGTGCAGCGCGAGATCGGTGATGTGCTGATCACCTTCGAGTCGGAGACGCGCGGCATCCGCAAGGAGTATGGCGACGACAAGTTCGAGCAGGTTACGCCTTCGGTCAGCCTGCTGGCCGAATTCCCGGTCGCCATCGTCGACAAGGTTGCCGACGATCACGGCACGCGCGATCTGGCCAAGACCTATCTCGACTTCCTCTACACACCGGAGGGCCAGGACATCGCCGCCCGCAACGGCCTCAGAGCCCGCGACGCCGCTGTGGCGGCGAAATACAAGGCCGATTTCCCCGATGTCCGGCTGCTGACGGTGGAAGACGTTTTCGGCGGCTGGGACAAGGTGCAGAAAGAGCATTTCGCCGCCGGCGGCCTGCTCGACCAGACCTACGGCAGCCGCTGAGGCAGCGATACCTGCACAGCAGACGAAAAAGCCGGCGCGCTGCCGGCTTTTTTCGTTTTTGAACGCCGATAACCTGGTTATCAGCGGAATATCCGCGTTCTCAGTGCAAAACGTTACAAAGAATCAACGCGTTTATGCCTAACGTGCAATTTGGTGGCTGTTTCGCGAAACATCATCGCGCGGCGAAGACGTCATTATTTGCACACAAACAGTCGCCAGATGCGAGTGGTTGGGGCTTTTATGGGTTGATCTGGGCATGCTGACAAAAAAAGGCAAATACGGCCTCAAGGCCCTCGTGCATCTGTCTGGCCTGCCGGCCGGCCAATTGGCCTTCGTCAATGACATCGCTGTGGCCAACAACATCCCGAAGAAATTCCTCGATGCCATTCTGGGCGAGTTGCGCAATGCCGGCTTCGTCCAGAGCCGCAAAGGCAAGGAAGGCGGCTACCGCCTTGCCCGGCCGGCCTCCGAAATCAAGATCGGCCATGTCGTGCGCGTGCTTGACGGGCCGCTGGCGCCGATCCCTTGCGCCAGCCGCACGCAGTATCAACGCTGCGAGGATTGCGACGAGGCGACCTGCCAGGTCCGCCACATGATGCTGGAGGTGCGGCAGGCAATCGCCGAAGTGCTGGATAATCGCAGCCTCGCCGCCATGCGCGATGCCGACAATGACGATTTCCCGGTCGAGCTGACGTCGCAGATCTAAACCACCGACTTCAAGCCGGTCGCGTTCAGATAGAGATTCCTGCATTGAAGGAGAGGTTCTCCGAATCTCGGGTTGCGAAGCTCGAAATCACGGAGAACCTCATGCAGTTTTGGCCTATCCGTTCACATTAGACGCAGCCTCGAATACAGCGCGTGCGGACGTCGTACCCGCTACGTGCTCCGTACCCGCCACACCGAGGTCCATCCATCCCGCATTCACGGCCTCGAACATTTCTTCGGCAGGTCCGGAGTGACCCTTCGGGATGCCGAATTGCTCGAACGCTTCCGCCCACCCCGCACGCGGAATTGCAAAGGCCTTCACGGCGAGATTCAGGACTTCACCCAACTGCTCGGCGACTTCATCCGCGGTGACCATCGAACCGATCTCGACGATGCGTTGCCCTGACCACGTCGACCCGGTCAAAAGGGTTGCGACCTGTGCGCCGATGTCGTTCGTCGCAACCATGGTCGATTTCCGGTTTGTCGGATTGTAGTAGACCGGTAGCATTCCGCCCTGCGCGACCTGCAAGCCGTAGAGGAAATTTTCGAAGAATCCCCCCGCGCGCACAAATGCGGTTGGCGATGTCAGGCCGCGAAACCCTTGCTCCAGAAGCGACAAGGCCGCGATCACCCCGTGCCCGCTTGTTCTGTTCGCACCCATCGACGAAAGCGCGACCACTCGCGGCGGCGCTGCCTTGGTCAGAGCCTCGACATGGCTAGCAATCACGCTCCTCGCTTCTTTGTAATCGGGCGACGGCGCCCAGACAGGGGGCAACATGACGAATGCGCCTTCGACGCCTTTGAGGGCTCGCTCGATGGCTGCCGAATCATTCCAATCGCCGTCTACCAGTTCCACGCCCTGGTTCGCCCAATTGGCCGCCTTGTCGCGATTGCGGACGAGCGCGCGTACCTCCTTGCCGTGCGCCAGCAGATGCTCTGCCGTTGCGCCGCCAACTTTTCCCGTGATTCCCATTACTAGGAACATGTGTTTCTCCTGATGTCGCGGGACAGAGCTGCCCCTGTTGGTTCAATGGATGAGCGGCAGAATGGCCCGGATACGGGGATCGCGGAGATAGAGGCCGCCCCAGGTCATCGCGCCCAGAAACAGGGAGATGATTTCCGGCGGCGACCCCAACTCACCGATGCGAAGATGGGCGCAGATGGCACCTCCCAAAAAGCCCGTCACTAGGATCGCGCCGAGGACGGCGGTGACCGGGATGGCGTAGAGGATGGCGCAGGCGAGGATGATCGGACCCACGACACGGGTCAGGTCCATCGCAAACCCGGTTTCCTGCAACATGCTGGCGATCTGTGCCGGCGCGAAAAGCTGAACAGTGCCATCTGCCGTCAGGGCGATGACGACAAACGCGCTCATGATCCGGCCGGCCCACAGGGCGCGATGCAAGGTCATAATTTCCGGTGTCTGATGCAGGTTCACAGTTTCGGACACTTGTCATTCTCCGATGGGGAGATCCCATATTCGAAGCTTACTGTGCCTCTCAAATGTGATAAATGCCGAGAAAATGAACCAACTGTTCTCTTTTTGGGGAACAATCCGAGGCACGAAAATGCAGAATCTCGAACCCATCCTCATTTTCACAACGGTCGCGGAAATGGGGAGCTTCACCCGCGCGGCCGATAGCCTGGGCATCCAAAAGGGGAGAGCCTCAACGGCGGTCCGCAAGCTGGAAGAAGATGTGGGTGTCAGGCTTCTGCACCGGACGACGCGCAGCGTGCGGTTGACGGAGGACGGACGCGCATTTCATGCCCGCGCCCGCGATCTGCTTGCTGAAGTCGATGATCTGCACTCGATGTTCGCAGGCGACCGCGTGGCACTTCGCGGCCGTTTGCGGGTCGACCTTCCGACCGAAGTGGCGCGCACAACGATCGTACCGGCTTTGCCGGATTTCATGGCGGCTCACCCCGAGTTGGAGCTGGAGGTGTCGAGTACGGATCGGCAAGTCGATCTGGTTCAAGAGGGGTTCGATTGTGTATTGCGGCTTGGACCCATTCGCGACGAGACCCTGATTGCCCGCCCGTTGGGCCTGTTGCGCATGGCCAACGCAGCCAGTCCCGCCTATCTGGCGCGCCATGGCGTGCCTCGATCGCTGGAAGATCTCCAGCGTCAGGAACATAGGGCAATTCATTTTTCGACGCTGCTGGGCGCGCGACCCTATGGATGGGAATATCCGGACGGCGACAGCTACGCGACGCTTCAGTTGCCAGGTGCGCTACACGTCAACAGCGCACAGACCTACGAAGCAGCGGCCCTCGCCGGCCTCGGCCTGATCCAGGCGCCACTCTTGGGCATTGGCCGATACTTGGAGAGTGGAGCGCTTGTCGAGATCCTACCCGATTTTCGTCGCCGGCCGCTCGCCGTGTCCCTCGTCGTCGCACATCGGAGCAATCTATCGCGCCGGGTCCGCGCGTTCATGAAATGGATCGAAGATGTGCTGACGCCATATATGGAATAGCGATACGACTATCTTCGTCCGGCCCTCGAAATCAACACTTCGTAAGCGGCGCGCTTGTCTCAAGTCTAGGGCAAGCGAAATCTGCAGAAGTCTTGAGCGCGGACATGACCTTGCACGGCCCAAGCCGACGCAGTAAAGCGGGGTTCGAAGAACGGGCTGGACCGATGAGGCTGTGGTGGTTAGAAAAATCCCGCAAGGCCGCCCGCAAGCTGCCATCGGCAGCCAGTTTCCGCACTGAAATCATCGCAGACGTCTTCGTCCCGGAACGGGCGGAGGATGTACGCTTCTTCAGCCGCAAGCTGGTTCGCCCTGGCCGGCTTCGCCGCTTTTCCAACAAGGATCTTCGCGAAGGCCTGCTGTCTATCTTCTATCTCGTGGTGGCGGCGGCACTGCCGGTGCGATGGTGGGCGCCGATCTGCGGCCGCGTATCGAGGTTTCGCCTCAAGCGCCATATGCGCAAGGAATTCCCGGCCTACGCTGCCGCCACGCTCGCGGTGCTGGGCGATGGTATCGATGCACGCAAGCTGTTCGAGGGATTGCTGGCAGCGCGCCACCGCCGCCGCTTGCAGCTCGCCGCTCATCTGGTGGCCGGCCGCTGGTCGCCGACGATCCGGCTGGAAGGGCTGGCGGGGCTGCGGTCGGCCTTGCAGCGCGGCCACGGCGCCATCCTCTGGTGCGATCAGTTCACCGCCCAGACCATCATCGGCAAGCGCGCGCTGTACGAGGCCGGTATCGAAGCGCATCAGGTGAGCGTCAACACCCACGGTATTTCCGAATCGGCGTTCGGCTTGCGTTTCCTCAATCCGCCGCTGATCGATGTCGAGAACCGGTTCCTGAAAAGCCGGGTCGCCTTTGATCGTGACGACGCCTATCAGGTCACCATCCGCATCCAGAAGATCCTGAAGCAGAATGGCGTGGTGACGATGACCAACACCGTCCATGCCGGCACGACCTTCACCGAGGCAGCCATGGGCGAAAGCGGCTGGACGCATCTCGCCTCGGCGCCGGCGAATTTTGCCGCCAGGGGCAGGACAGCCCTGTTTGCCATGTCGACCTTCGAAGTGGTTCCCTTCATCGAATACCGGGCCGTGCTCAGCCCCGAGCTGACGCCGGAGGCATCTGTCAGCCCGGCAACGGACATGGCCAGGGATGGCGCCAAGAACATGACTGTGCAGGCGCACTACATCCTGCTCAAGCGCGACCGCCTGCTGGAAGCGCTGAAGCTCTACCCCGAGCAGATGCTGACGTGGTCCCGCCGGCAGCGGCTGACCGAGGTCTCGGACAGCATCGGCATCGGAATGGATGAAGGCTCATGACCGGCGTATCAGGCGGACCGCGGCGGCGACGAGCTCACCGACCGGGTGTGTGGCATTGAGTTTCGAGGCGCGCTCATCCGCAGCCGGCGGCTCGAGGATGGCGAACTGGCTGTCGACCAGGCTCGCCGGCATGAAGTGGCCCTTGCGGCTGCCGACGCGCTGCCTGGCCGTACCAGGGTCGATCTCCAGATAGAGGAAGACGATTTCCGGGCAGAAGCCGCTCAGCCGGTCGCGGTAGCTGCGCTTCAGCGCCGAGCAGGCGGCGACCACGCCGTTGCCCTGCCCCACCGACGCGGCGATGCGCTCGCCGATCGCGTTGAGCCAGCCTTCGCGCAGCTGATCGGTAAGCGGCTCGCCGCTTGCCATGCGTGCGACGTTTTCCGGAGGATGCAGCCTGTCGCCCTCGATAAAGGTAACGCCCAGAGCGGCGGCAAGCCCAACGCCCACCGCCGACTTGCCGCAGCCGGCGACGCCCATAACCACGATGGCCGGCACCGAGCCGGGGGCGCTCGTCGGCGCCTGTGCTGCCGCTTCGTCCACTGTCAGCGGCTTGCCGGCGCGCGGCCGTAGAGCAGCAGCATGGCGACGATGACGACACCGTAGATGATCTGCCGCCCCGCCTCCGGCATCTGCATGACCGACAAGATGGATTGCAGCAACGTGATGAGGATGACACCGGCGACAGTGCCGAGATAGGAGCCGCGCCCACCCAGGATCGAGGTGCCGCCAAGCACCACCGCGGCGATCGACGGCAGCAGATAAGCGTCGCCCATCGACTGCGCCGCCTTGGAGGCATAGCCGGCCAGAAGCACGCCGCCGAAAGCCGAGAGCCCACCGGAGACGGCGAAGGCGATCATCACCACGCGCCTTGTGTCGATGCCGGAGAGATAGGCCGCGCGCTCGCGGTTGCCGATGCCGTAGACGGTGCGGCCGAAGCCGGTCCGCGTCAGCACGAACACCATCGCGGCCCCGATCAGCGCCCAGATGATGACGGCGTTGGGCACGCCCGGAATGGCGAAGCCGGTCGCCAGGTAGCGCATCGCGCCCGTCGCCGAATCCTGCGGCGAGAAGCCGCCGGTGTAGACCACCATCAGCCCCTGCGCGACAGCGTTGGTGGCCAATGTGATGATCATCGAGGGGATGCGCAGATAGGCGACGCCGATGCCGTTGACGACGCCGATCAGCATGCCGCAGATGATGCCGAACGGGATGGCCAACGCCACGCCGACCGGGCCGTACGCCGCCGCGGCGCAGGCCATCATGGCGCCCGCCGCCACCGCCCACGGCACCGACAGGTCGATCTGGCCGAGCAGGATGACCAGCATCATGCCTGTCGCGATGACGCCGAGGAATGAAGCCACCTTGAGCTGCTGCAGGAGATATTCAGGCGACAGGAAGCTTCTGGAATAGAGGCTGCCGAAGAACAGCAAAAGCACGATGCAGGCAAAGGCCGTCAGCACCGCCGGATCGGCGCGGCGGATGAATCTTGGCATGCGGCCGGCAATGCCGCCAAGCGTCGTTTCGCTCACAGGAACCACTCCAGCCGGTTGCGGACCCGAAACAGGGCGAAGGCGCCGAGGCTGACGGCGACCAGCAGGATAACGCCCTGGAACAGCGGCTGCCAGAGCGGATCGAAATCGAAGACGAACAACAGGTCGCCGATCGTGCGGAAAGCCAGTGCGCCGAAGATGGCGCCGATGGCGCTGCCCTTGCCGCCGAACAGCGAGACGCCGCCGAGCACCACGGCGGCGATCGAAAACAGCGTGTAGGAGTTGCCGCTGGCATAGGCCGCCTCACCCGTATAGGTGAAGAAGGTCAGGAACAGTCCGCCGATCGCCGCCAGCAGGCCGGCCAGCGTGTAGGCGGCGAACTTGCCGCGCCGGATCGGCACACCCGACATGTAGGCCGCCGTCTCCGATGAGCCTGCCGCGTAGGCGGCGCGGCCAAGCACCGAGCGGCTGAACGGCACCCAGATCACCAGCACGATGGCCAGCAGCACGACGAGACTTGCCGGCACCACGCCGAACACACGGCCGGTCAGCGCATCGGCCAGGTCCTCATTGACCGAGCCGCCCGGAAATGGCCGCAGCAACAGGCCGATGCCGTAATAGACGGCGCCTGTGGCAATGGTGGCGACAATCGGCTGCAGCCGGCCATAGATGACGATGGCGCCGTTGATGGCGCCGCACAGCAGTCCCACCGCCAGCACGGCGATGACGCCGAGCGTCGTCTGCATCGGCGTTCCCACCACCAGCCACGAAGCCAGGCAGTTGGTGAGGAGAAAAATCATGCCGACGGACAGGTCGATGCCGGCGGTGATCACCACCAGCGTCTGCGCCATGGCGACGAAGGCGAGCAGCACGCCCTTGTTGGCCGCCGTCTGCACCACATTGGCGGTGAAGCCGGCCGGATGGTTCGAGGTGTAGATGGCGAACATGACGATGAAGATGCCGAACGCCAGCAGCGTTCCGCGCTGCTCGGCCAGCCAGTAACGCCAATCCTTCATGCGCCCACTCCCAGGCCCACCGGGCTGTCCTCGCCATGGATGTTGAGCGCGCTTGATATCAGCGCCCGCTCGGTGATCTCGGCGCCGACCAGCTCGCGCTTGACCGCTCCGTCGTAGAGCACCAGCACACGGTCGCAGCAGCCGATCAGCTCGTCATAGTCGGTCGAGTAGAACAGGATCGCAGCACCCGCGTCGGCCAGTTTGCGCCTCAGCTGGTACAGCTCCTGCTTGGTGCCGACGTCGATGCCGCGCGTCGGATCGTTGAGCAGGATGATGCGCGGCTGGCGCATCAGCCATTTGGCGATGACCACCTTCTGCTGGTTGCCGCCCGAAAGCGCGCCGACCGGAATGTCGAGGCCCGCCGTCTTGATCGCCAAAAGGCCGACCATGTCGTCGATCAGCCGCTGCTCGGCGGCACGGTCGATGATGCCGGCTTTCGACAGCCGGTCGAGCGCGGCGAAGGACAGGTTCTCGCGCACCGTCATCGGCAGCATCAGCCCTTCGGTCTTGCGGTCCTCGGGAATGAGCGCCATGCCGATGCCGTCGTCGCGCGCAACGGATGGACTGGTGATCGACACAGGCTTGCCGTCGATCAGGATCTGGCCGCTGAGGCCGCGCAGCACGCCGAAGAAGGCGAGCAGCAATTCGCGCTGGCCCTGGCCGTCGAGGCCGCCAAGGCCGACCACCTCACCTGCCCTGACGGTCAGCGAGATGTCGTGCAGCCGGTCGGCCCATGAGAGCTTGCGGGCCTCGAGCCTAGGGGCGGCGGCGGCAGGCACGGCCGTCGGCTTGGGCGGAAAGATATGGCTGTATTCGCGGCCGATCATCAGTTCGACCACCTCATTGTCACTCTTCGAGCCGGCTGGATAGCTGGCGACATTGCGGCCGTTGCGGAACACCGTGCACTGGTCCGCCAGTTCGGCGATCTCGTTCATGCGGTGCGAGATGTAAAGCAGCGCCAGCCCTTCCGCGCGCAGCCGCTTCAGCACCGCGAAGATCTTCGAGACATCCGCGGCAGTCAGCGCGGAGGTCGCCTCGTCGAGGATGAGGATGCGCGGCTTGCGTGCCAATGCCTTGGCGATCTCGACCATCTGCCGGCGCGACAATGGCAGGTCCTTGACCAGCGCCAGCGGGTGGATGTCGGCGGCGCCGGCACGAGCAAGTGCTTCTTCGGCGATGCGGCGTTGCGCCTTGCGGTCGATCATGCCGAAGCGTTTGGGCGGGTCGGAAATGACGATGTTGTCGGCAACGCTTAGCTCGGGGACCAGCGACAGTTCCTGGAAGATGCAGACGATGCCGGCCTTGTTGGCGGCACCCGGAGAAGCGAAGGTCGCCTCGCGCCCGTCCAGCGTCATGCGGCCCTCATCGGGCGCCACGACACCTGCCATGACCTTGATCAGCGTCGACTTGCCGGCGCCGTTTTCGCCGAGAATGGCGTGGATGCTGCCGGCTTCGACAACAAGCTCGGCCTTTTCCAGCGCGCGTACACCGCCATAGCGCTTGGATATGCCTTCCATACGAAAGAGCGGAGCCGCACCGTCCATCGGCCCTCCCAGGGCGATTGTGGAATTGAGACAAACGCCGCGGCTCAAGCCGCGGCGCCAGGTGACAGCCAGCGATGATTTACTGGTTTTCCTTGGTCTGACCCATGATTTCCTGGGCGCTGAAATTAATGCCGCAGGTCGGGAAGGAATTGCCGACGAAGAAATTGTCGGATTCCTTGGGGAAGTAATCCGTGCCTTCCTTCATGTTCGGGTCTTCGGCGATCGCCAGCGGCAGCTTCACCTCTTGTGGCACGACTTCGCCTTCGAGTGCGGCGATCGCTGTCTTGATGGCGACAGCGACCTGAGCCGGGCCCGAGCCCGCGGACGAGCACTTCAGCCCGTCGGCTGAATGCGCGGCGCAGAACTTGCGGAAGCCGTTCTCGGTCTCGCCGCCAAACGGCACGAACGGATGCCTGGCGTCGATCATCGCCTGCACGATGCCGGTGTCGCCGCCCTGCCCGGTGATGCCGTCGAACGGACCGTTGGTGGCGATCGCATCCGCAGTCACCTTCTGCGCCACACCGTCATCCCATTTGCCGGCGACTTCGGTCACGTCCCACTTCTTGCCGGACGCATCGAAGACCTCGTGGATGCCGTTGTGACGATCCGTGTCGACGGAGGTGCCGGCGACGCCGCGCACTTCCAGGATCTTGCCGCCGTTCGGTATCTTGCCGACCAGCCACTTGGCCCACAATTCGCCAAGACCCTTCTGATCGACATTGACGTTGATGGCGTCCTTGGTGTCGAGAATGTTGTCGAAGGCGACCAGCACGATGCCCGCTTCCTTGGCACGCTTGATGACCGGACCGAAGGCCGTCGGGTTCTGGGCGTCGGTGACGATGGCGTCATAGCCGGAATCGATGAAATTATTGATCGCCGAGATCTGTGCCGGCACGTCCTCGCCCGTCGAGACGACCTTGAATTCCTTGATCTTGGCTTTGACTTCAGGTTGCGCGGCGTAGGCCTTGGCCGTCTGCACCATCTGGATGCGCCAGGTGTTGGCGATATAGCCATTGGCGAAGGCGATGCGGAACGGCCCGTC
>NZ_RZPW01000990.1:0-1866 GCF_003998455.1 Mesorhizobium sp. M7A.F.Ca.CA.001.08.2.1
CCGCGCTCAATGGCGATTTCGCCTTTGCGCTCTGGGACGGCCGCCGCCGCCGCATGGTTCTGACGCGCGACCGCATGGGGGTCCGGCCGCTCTTCTATACAAGGCAGGGCGAACGGCTTTACTTCGCCTCGGAGGTCAAGGCGCTCCTCCAGGCCCCGGGCGTCGCGGCCGAGATTGATCCGGTCGCACTCGACCAGATCTTCACGCTCTGGGCCCCGATCGCGCCGCGCACGCCCTTCCGCAACATCTACGAGATCGAACCCGCAAGCCTGATGATCGTGCAAGAGGGCAGCGTCTCGACCCGGCCCTACTGGAGTCTGGAGTATCCCGACCGGGACGCGCCGCCCCGGCACGGGGACGAGCGTGCCGCGGCCGAGGAACTGCGCGCCCTCCTTACGGAGGCGACCCGCATCCGCATGCGCGCCGATGTGCCAGTCGGCGCCTATCTCTCGGGCGGCCTCGATTCCTCCATCACATCGGCGCTGGCGGCGGGCATGGCGCCGGGTGGTTTCAGGACCTTCTCCGTCACCTTCGATAGCGCCGAACATGACGAGAGCCCCTTCCAGCTCGAGATGGCCCGCGCGCTCGGCACGCATCACAGCGCCGTCGCCTGCGGGGAAGGCGATATCGCCGCCGTCTTCCCCGACGTAATCCGTTTCACGGAGCGGCCGATCCTGCGCACTGCCCCTGCCCCGCTCTACAAGCTCTCGAGCCTCGTGCGCGAGGCCGGTTTTAAAGTGGTGCTGACGGGCGAAGGCGCCGACGAAGTCTTTGCCGGCTACGATATTTTCAAGGAGGCCAGGGTTCGGCGCTTTTGCGGGAGACAGCCCGGCTCCCGCATCCGGCCGCATCTGTTCCGCAAGCTCTACCCCTATCTTCCGGGCCTAAGGCAGCAATCGGCCGAGTACCTGTTCTCCTTCTTCGGGGCTAGCGGCGCGACGCTTGACGATCCGCTGTTCTCCCATCGGCCGAGGTTCGACGGCACGGCGGCGACGAAGCTGTTCTACTCGGGCGATCTGCGTGCCACATTGTCCGGATATGACGCCGCCGAGGAGCTCGCCGCGCGGCTGCCCGAGGCGTTCGCCCGCTGGCATCCCTTGCATCAGGCGCAATATCTGGAAGCCCGCTTCCTTCTCCCTGGCTATATCCTGTCCAGCCAGGGCGACCGCATGGCGATGGCCCACGGCATCGAGGGCCGCTTTCCCTTCCTCGACCATCATCTGGTCGAGTTTGCCGCCGGCCTTCCTCCCGAGATGAAGCTGAAGGGGCTCGTGGAGAAGCATATTCTGCGGGAGGCGACCAAAGACCTGCTGCCGGCCGCCATCGGCCGGCGGACCAAGCAGCCCTATCGCGCACCGGATAGCCAGTCCTTCGTTGGGCCGGGCACGAGGGACTATGTCCAGTCGGCCCTGGGCGACGCCGCAGTCAGCGCCGGCGGGCTCTTCAATCCGAAGGCAGTGGCAAAACTACATGAGAAATGCAGCCGCCAGCCGGCCTCCGGCTTTCGCGACAACGCGGCCTTTGTCGGCATCCTGTCGACGCAGCTGTGGCTGACGACTTTCACCGGCACAGGCATTTGCAACGCAAAGGCCGCCTGACACCACCAAGGAAAGCGAACGACATGACCGATACGATCCAAGACGCAGTGAAGGCCTTTGTCATCGAGAACTTCCTGTTCGGCGACACCACCCACGCCCTCGCCGATACGGACTCGCTGATCGAGAACGGCATCATCGATTCGACCGGCGTTCTGGAACTGGTGGCCTTTATCGAGGACCATTGCGGAATCACAGTTGCGGACGCCGATATCGTGCCGGCCAACCTCGATTCACTGGCGCGCATCACGGCCTTCATCACAGCGAAGAC
>NZ_RZPW01000991.1:0-1866 GCF_003998455.1 Mesorhizobium sp. M7A.F.Ca.CA.001.08.2.1
GCGCAGCACGCCGGCACAGAAGGCGCCCGCTTTGGCGGAAAGGCCGCCCGCCAGTGCCGGATCGTAAGTCATCGGCTTGCCGGCCTCGTCGACGAAGCTGAAATGGATGTGGACGCCGTTGCCAACGGCGGTTGGCGCTGTCTTGGGGGCGAAGCTCGCACGCCAGCCGGCATTGCGCGCCAACTCGCGCGTGATTTCGCGGATGGCGACGGCGCGGTCGGCCGCCGTCAGCGCGTCCGCCGGCTCGTGCGTCACCTCGAACTGCTCGTCGCCGAATTCGGCGATGACCACCTCGGGCACGACGCCGGCTTCCTCGAGCGCCGCCATCAGATTCGGCGCGAAAGGATCGGCGCGGCGCAGTGCGGCGAAAGACATTGAATGCGCCTGTGCGAAGCCGCCGTCGGCGACGTTGAATTCATGCTCGAAGGCGGCGATGACCGACAGGCCGGTTGCGGCTTTCAAATCGGCCAGCGCGTCTTTGAGCATCGTGCGGGTGCAGCCGAGCCATGGGCTGCCGTCGAGCTCGACGATGTCGCCGGCGACCATATCGAATGGCGTTGCCGATCCGGTGCGTGTAGTGCGAAAGCGCGCCTCGAGATCGGGGATCAGCCGCAGGTCGCCCGACGAGCCCCAGGGGTTGGGATCGACGATCGAGTTGAACGGTGTCAGCGACAGATTGGCCTGCAGCCAACCGACGCCGGTCGTGGCGGTCTTCTGCAACTTGCTTTCGGCAACGAAACGGCCCCGCGTGACGGCGGAGAGATCCGTGGTGACGACGGCAACCAGAGGCTCGACAGTCGATGTCATGCCGGTTTTCCCAAAGCGTTGAAGCGGTCGACGACCGTGTCGGTGTCGGCCACCCAGCAGTAGCCGCCGAAGGCCTTGAGCGCGATGTCGTGGCGTTCCTGGGTGATGGTGGCGCAGGCATCCGATACGCAGGTGACAAGATAGCCGCGGTCGGCGCCGTCGCGCACCGCCATGTCGACGCATTGATCGGTCAGCACGCCGACCACGACGAGATAGCGGATGCCGAGGTTCTTGAGGAGATAGTCGACATTGGTCGAATTGAAGATGCCCGACGACGTCTTCGGCAGCATGATCTCGTCGCCAACCGGCGCCAGCGATGCCACCGGCAGTCCTTCGGGGAGACTGGGCGCAACATGGATCGGTGTCAGCTTGTGGTCGAGCGAGCGCTCACGGCCGTCTTCGGTCAGGCTCTGGATGATGGTGTGCAGCACCTCGACGCCATTGGCCCGCGCCGCCGCCAGCAGGCGCTCCTGGTTGGGGATCGTCTGCGAGGATGTCTGCCGGTAAAAATAATGATCGGGGCCACGTTCCGGATGCGACGGATCGGCGCCCGGCTCCAGCCAGATGCGCTGCATGTCGACGAGCAGCAGTGCCGTTTCGCCGGCACGGAAGGCTTCGTCTCGTTTGGGTAGGGCCTGGGTCATGCTTTGTCGTCCTGCTTTGCTGATTTGGGTCCCGGTGTCTTGCGGGGGCCGGGTGTCTTGCGCGCGCCGTTCTCTTGCGGTTCGCTGTCGAGCGTCACGGCATTGGCATGCCGCACCTTTTCGAGTCGCTCGATGCGGGCGCGGGCCTCGTCGCCCAGCGTCGAAACGATATGGGCGACCAACGCTTCCATCTGTGCGATCGCCGGCGCCAGCGTGTCGTAAGGTGAGGCGACTTCGAGCGGGCTGACGATGGTGACTTCGGCGAGATCTGATATCGGCGACAGCCATTGGTCGGTGAACAGGACGATGCGCACATCGAGCGCCGCCGCCTGTTTTGCATAGGCCATCACATCGAGTTGGTAGCGGCGGTAGTCGAAGACGACGAGCACGTCGCGCCGGCCGAGGTCGGCCAGCG
>NZ_RZPW01000992.1:0-1862 GCF_003998455.1 Mesorhizobium sp. M7A.F.Ca.CA.001.08.2.1
GGACAGCAATTCATAACCGGACCGGCGCACGCCGTCCCGGTTGATTTCCAGCCCATGACGCGCCGCCTCGTTGCGCGTCATTGTGAGCAACTTCGCCAGCTCCCGAGCCTCATCCAGACTTTGCATGACATCCCCGTAGCGCTGCATCCGCTGCGCCGAGGCGATGCCCAGCCTGGCCGCCAGCGGCGTCAACCGCTCATCGGCATTGTCGGCGCGTAGCGACAGCCGGAACTCGGCCCGCGACGTGAACATCCGGTAGGGCTCCGCAATGCCCCGGCTGGTCAAATCATCGACCATGACGCCGATATAGGCCTCGGTGCGGCTGAGCACGATCTGCTCGCTGCCCGCCGCCCGCCGCGCCGCATTGAGGCCGGCTAGCAAGCCTTGCCCGGCCGCTTCCTCATAGCCGGTCGTGCCGTTGATCTGCCCGGCGAGGAACAGGCCGCTGATGCGCTTCGTCTCCAGCGTCTGATGCAGCTCGCGCGGATCGACATGATCATATTCAATGGCATAACCGGGCTGCAGCATGACGGCTCGCTCCAGCCCCGGAATGGTTTTCAAGATGTCGAGCTGCACATCTTCGGGCAGCGATGTCGAAATGCCATTGGGATAGACGGTGTCGTCGTCCAGGCCTTCCGGCTCCAGAAAAATCTGGTGCCCGTCCCTGTCCCCGAACTTGACGATCTTGTCCTCGATCGACGGGCAATAGCGCGGCCCAACGCCTTCGATCGAGCCGGAATACATGGCCGAGCGGCCAAGATTGGCGCGGATCAGCTCATGCGTGGCGGTCGTTGTGCGGGTGATGCCGCAATCGATCTGCGGCGTGGTGATACGGTCGGTCATCAGCGAGAACGGCACCGGATCCACATCCGCGGCCTGGCTTTCCAGCGACGCCCAGTCGATGGTTCGGCCATCGAGCCGCGGCGGCGTCCCGGTCTTCAGCCGTCCAAGCTTGAAGCCGGCGCGGTTCATCGTTGCCGACAGGCCGAGGCTCGCCTGCTCGTTCATGCGGCCCGCGATGATCTTCTTCTCGCCGATATGAATAAGCCCGCGCAGAAAAGTCCCGGTCGTCAGGACGACCGCGCCGCAAGCCAGGCGCCGCCCATCAGCCAGGAGAACAGCCCTGATCTGCCCGTCGGCGATTTCGAAGTCCAGAACCTCGCCTTCGACCACGTCGAGATCGTTCTGCTGCCGAATCGCTTCCTGCATGGCAAGGCGATAGAGCTTTCTGTCGGCCTGCGTACGCGGGCCGCGCACCGCGGGGCCTTTGCGGCGGTTGAGCAGGCGGAACTGGATGCCGGCCGCATCCGCCACGCGGCCCATGAGGCCGTCCATGGCATCGATCTCGCGCACCAGATGGCCCTTGCCGAGCCCGCCGATCGCGGGGTTGCACGACATCACGCCGATCGTGTCGAAACGCAGCGTCACCAGCGCGGTCCTGGCACCGGCGCGCGCGGCAGCGCTGGCCGCCTCGCAACCCGCGTGGCCGCCGCCCACCACAACCACATCATAGCGATTGGTCATTTCCAAACGTCCTGCACTCAGAAGAATGAGGGACACATGTCCCTGCGGAGCGACGCTGTCAAGAAAACTCCGCGACAAGTTTCACGTGAAACAGCCGCGCCGCTAGTCAGCCCAGTGTTTCACGTGAGTCATCGGGCCGCCTGACACGTTCACGTGAGTCATGCAGGCGGCGCAGCGCGGTGGTGGCTCAGATGAAGCCCCCCCGCCTTCGGGGTTCGTCGAAAATCACGAAGGCATGCGGCAAAGCAACATACGATCTAAAGGGAGCTCACGCCGCAACGACCCAATGTTTCACGTGAGTCATTTCCCGATGCAGAACTGCGAGAAGATCACGTCCA
>NZ_RZPW01000993.1:0-1859 GCF_003998455.1 Mesorhizobium sp. M7A.F.Ca.CA.001.08.2.1
TGCACATCTACAATTGGGACCAGTGGGCGCAGAAGACGGTGCCGGTGCCGATGGTGACGGGCCATGAATTCGTCGGCACCGTTGCCGATTTCGGCGCAGCGGTCACCGAATACAAGGTCGGCCAGCGCGTGTCGGGCGAGGGCCACATCGTCTGCGGTCATTGCCGCAACTGTCGCGCCGGGCGAGGGCATCTGTGCCGCAACACGCTCGGCGTCGGCGTCAATCGTCCGGGCGCCTTCGGTGAGTATCTGGCTATCCCGCAGCACAACGTCGTGCCGATCCCCGATGATGTGCCGGACGAGATCGCCGCCATCTTCGATCCGTTGGGCAATGCCGTGCACACCGCACTCTCCTTCGATCTGGTCGGCGAGGACGTGCTGGTCACCGGCGCCGGGCCGATCGGCATCATGGGCGCGCTCGTCGCCCAATGCGTCGGCGCGCGAAAAGTCGTCATCACCGACATCAATCCGGTGCGGCTGGCGCTGGCGAAAAAGCTCGGCGTCCAGCATGTCGTCGACGCGTCCAAGGAAAAGCTGCGCGATGTCATGCCGGCACTCGGCATGACCGAGGGTTTTGATGTCGGCCTCGAAATGTCGGGCGCGGCCCCCGCCTTCCGCGACATGATCGACACCATGAACAACGGCGGCAAGATCGCCATTCTGGGCATCGCGCCGACCGGTTTCGAGATCGACTGGAACAAGGTCATCTTCAAGATGCTGCATCTCAAGGGCATCTATGGCCGCGAGATGTTCGAGACCTGGTACAAGATGATCGCGCTGGTGCAGGGGCCGCTGGATGTTTCCGGGCTTATCACGCACCGCATCGGCATCGACGATTTCCAAGCCGGCTTCGATGCAATGCGCAGCGGCAGTTCCGGCAAGGTGGTGATGGATTGGTAGATGCCGCCCTAACGCAGAATTCTGTTTTTCATCAGCCATTTCACGGAGCGGGGCCACGCGTAGTTCGCACCCATGCGAAGATCGGTAAACCCCTCCGAAACATGTTTCCCGGTTTCGGCGTCAAGGATGCGAATGAACATAGTATGTTCTGTTCGGTTGACGCGCGTTACGACGCCAAGCAAGGCAAGCGACGCGCCGTGCTCCTTGGCAATCGGGCCTTCACAACCAGCGCAGTTGCGCAATCCGTGCGGCGCCGTGGCCTGTGTATCCCTCGCCGGCACATCAATTACTGTAAAACGCCCAGACTGGGAGAGCATGTCCTTAGCAACTGTGCTGATTCCGACAGATAGCGCCTGTCATATTCATCCGGGGGAATTATTCCCGCCCCGGCGCTCTTGTCCTCCAATTCGAAAGGGAACACTTCGATCGACATCGGCTTTGTCTGCTGCGCCTGCGCAAATGTGCAGGTGCCTACAAGCAGCGTCACCAGGACACTTAATGTGCGAATGCTCATCGTAGTCCTCCTGTCGGTATGATGGGCATTATACGCGGCCTGACAACGCAAATCACGATTAAATCGAAAGCAATGCTATGCTTCGGGAGTTTCCACGCAGTCTCGCTCGAACTCCGTCGTTCAGAGTGATTGGCTTGATCTTGGACTAACTCTTGCTCGGGACCAGACTGGTCTCCAATGCAGCCAGTCCGCTGGTGATCGCCGTGCGCTCTTCAGCGCTGAGCCTTGCCAGCAAATCCCGTTCGAACGCCTTCGCCAGCGGCACCATCTCGCGATAGGCGGCAAGCCCCGTTCCGGTCAGCGTCAGATGTTCGATACGGCGATCTTTCTCATCAGGTGTCCGCATCAACCAGCGCCGCCGCTCGAGTTCAGCCACGGCGCGTGAAACCTTGGTCTTGTGCATAGCCGATTGCTCGCCGAGTTCGGTCGCAGTCATCGTTCCATGC
>NZ_RZPW01000994.1:0-1854 GCF_003998455.1 Mesorhizobium sp. M7A.F.Ca.CA.001.08.2.1
CCCCTTGAGTCATATGGTCCAATGCATCGGCGATCAGCCCTCAACCGTTCTGTTACGAGGTCGGCCTCGCGGTGGCCTGTCCGTTCTTCTGCACGATCTTCATCCTTTGCGCCCATTGACGCGATCCTCAATCTGGTAGCACCCCCCGCTGCCGCTATCTATCAGTTGGACATTTCACGCGCTCGGAACGCGCCCGAGTTGGGCGACAGCCGCTTGTATGCGGACCGTGCGTTCCGCAGGATCCATTGCGGCGCAAGGAGCGTCGGCACTGCGCGGGTCCAATAGTGCGGCATTCCATGGTAACGGCCGTACAGGTACCTGATCGCTGCGCTCACCGCGATGGTCCGTCCCCCCGCAGTTTTAGCGTTGTTCAACCGCGCCATCACGTGCGTATCAAATATCCGGCGGCGAAACGCTTCGCACACAGCGGGTGTGTCCGCGAACAACGCGAAAGCAATCTGATCATAGGCGGCAACGTCGATCTTCAGGCGATCCAGCCATCCGAACTTGATATTGAACTGGTCGTTGCCCGACCGATAGCCGACACAAGGTTCTTGGACCACGCCCCATTTTCCAAACCGTTCGACAACACGGCCGATGATATAAACTTGGACGTAGTAATTCTTGAATTCCGAGACATTAGGCTCGGATGCGATCTCATTCCATTTGGCACGGTCTATCACCAGGGCGGACATGAAGCCCAGCAGATCACCCATCGTCGCGAACAGCGTACCGGCATCGGCGATCAGTTGTGTAGGCGGGATCCGACGGATGCCGGTCCGGCGCGTCATCGTCACGTCATAGTCGATCACGCCTAGCGTTAGACCGGTTACGCCGGGCCAACGCCGGATCGCTTCCAGCACCCGTGCTAGCCCGCCCGGTTCCAGATGGTCGTCGTCGCCCATCAGCCAGATGTAATCGCCCTTCGCCGCCTCCACGACCGCCAGGAAATTGCCGTCCACTCCCAAGTTCTTCGGCTGGGAAAGCAAGGTGTAGTGCTTGATGCGACCCTTATAGCCTTCGGCCACGGCGACCGTATTGTCCGGTGAAGCATCATCGCTGACCACGACCTCGATCGCGTCCTCCAAAGCTTGGGCGATGATGCTGTCTAACAATTCCGCCAGCATGGACGAGCGGTTGTAAGTCGGGATGCAGATCGAAATGGTCGGCACGGGTTTCGGTCTGCGGCCAGGATCGGTGGTTACACGGCGAGGCCGGCGCGCGCGATGAGCGGCTGCCACCAATGCTCGCAAGTCGTTCTCGTCCATCGTGCTCTCCTGGAGGTCAATCCGAAGACTGGCCGCCGGTCAATCGCCGAACTCCCCGAAATCGGCGTCGACCTGAATCATGAGTTCGAGGTATTTCCACGCTATCCACCGCCAGGAATAACTGCTCGCCCTGGCGTTCCCCTTGGTAACCAAACGCTGCCGCAAGTCTGGGGCTAGCATCAACAGGCGGATGGCTTCGGCCCATGACTGGACGTCGTCGGGATCGGCATAAAGGGCCGAATCCCCGCAGATTTCGGGAAGACATGGCGAGGTCGAGGCCACGACCGGGCAGCCCGAAGCCATCGCCTCGACCGCCGGCAGCCCGAAGCCCTCGATCCGTGACGGGAACAGGAAGCACAGGGCGCCTTCGAGCGCCTTCTTGAAGTCGTCGTCCCCTATGCGGCCAGGAAGGACGATGTTTCCGGGCATTTGCGGGATGTACCTCAGGAGCGTGGCCTCGTCGACATCGCCGGGCATCCACAGGTCAAGACCCATCGCGTCGAGGTGTGGGGCCAGCCTGGCGAGAAGCCCCATGTTCTTATATTCCTGGTCCCGCCTCCCCAAGCAGAGGACATACGGCCTGCTC
>NZ_RZPW01000995.1:0-1854 GCF_003998455.1 Mesorhizobium sp. M7A.F.Ca.CA.001.08.2.1
CCATTGACCGGCTTCTCCTCGTCGGCCGTAGCCTGCGGCCGCAGTTTGAACAGGATCAGCAGCGGGGCGGCGATGAAGATCGACGAATAGGTGCCGAAGATGACGCCGAACAGCATGGCCATGGTGAACGAGCGGATCACCTCGCCACCGAACAGAACCAGCGCCAGCAGCGCCAGGATCGTCGTCACCGAGGTCAGCGTCGTTCTCGACAGCGTCTCGTTGATGGCGTTGTTCAGGAGTTGCGGCAGCGGCATGCGCTTGTATTTTCGCAGATCCTCTCGGACACGGTCATAGACCACGATCGTATCGTTCAGCGAATAGCCGATGATCGTCAGGATCGCCGCCAGTGACGACTGGTTGAACTCCAGCCCGGAGATGACGAAGAAGCCGAGCGTCATGACCACATCGTGCACCGTCGCCACGATGGCGCCGACCGCGAACTGCCATTCGAAGCGGAACCAGACATAGATCAGGATACCGAGCAGCGCGATCAGCATGGCGATCGTGCCTTGCTTGGCGAGCTCGCCGGACACGGTCGGTCCCACCACTTCGACGCGGCGGAAGTCATAATTATCCTGCAGCTCGCCGCGCACCTTGTCGATGACGGTCTGCTCGGCATTTTCGCCACCATCCTGCGTCCCGACGCGGATCAGCACGTCGTTCGGCGTACCGAACTGCTGCACCTGGACTTCGCCGATGTTGAGTTCGGTCAGCCGCGCGCGGAGGTCGGCGAGATCGGCATTGCCGCTCTTGGCCTGCACTTCGATCAGCGAACCGCCCTTGAAATCGATGCCGTAGTTGATGCCGACGGTCATGAACAGCACCACCGACAGGATCGAAAGTGCGCTGGACAGCGTGAACGTCCAGCGACGGATGCCCATGAAGGGGATCTTGGTGCCGGGCGGAACGAAGGTCACCGGCGCCTTCGGCAATTCCTTCGGGCGAGCCCGGCGCAGCCAGATCGAGACCAGCAGACGGGTGAAGGTGAAGGCGGTGAAGACGGTCGTCAGGATGCCGATGGCATAGGTGATGGCAAAGCCCTTCACCGGACCGGTACCAAGATAGAACAGGACCACGGTGGCGATCAGCGAGGTGATGTTGGAATCGACGATGGTCGCCAGCGCCTTGGTGAAACCGGTATCGATCGCCTGGATGACCGAGCGGCCGGCGCGCCGCTCCTCGCGGATGCGTTCGTAAATCAGCACGTTGGAATCGACCGCCATGCCGATGGTCAGCACGATACCGGCGATGCCAGGCAAGGTCAGCGTCGCGCCAAGCAGCGAGAGCACGCCGACGATCATCGCCACGTGCACCGCCAGCGCGATGTTGGCGAGGAAGCCGAGGAAGCCGTAGGCGACGAACATGAAGGCAACGACGAGGATAGAACCGATGATGCCGGCGACCTTGCCGGCATGGATCGAATCCTGGCCAAGGCCCGGACCAACGGTACGCTCCTCGATGACGGTTAGCGTCGCCGGCAGCGCGCCGGCGCGCAGCAGCACGGCGAGATCGTTGGCGCTCTGGGCGGTGAAATTGCCGGAGATCTGGCCGGTGCCGCCGAGGATCGGCTCGCGGATCTGCGGCGCCGAAATCACCTGGTTGTCGAGGATGATGGCGAACAGCTTGCCGACATTTTGCGCCGTGGCCTGGCCGAAGCGCGCCGCCCCTTTCGAATCGAAGCGGAACGACACCACCGGCTCGTTGTTCTGCGAATTGTATGTCGCCTGTGCGTCAACGAGGTTTTCGCCCGAGACGATGACACGGTTCTCGATCAGATACGGAACCGGCGGATCGTCCTGCGAATACAGCACCGACGAGCCGGCAGGCGGACGGCCGTTGAGCGCGTCCTGCACC
>NZ_RZPW01000996.1:0-1846 GCF_003998455.1 Mesorhizobium sp. M7A.F.Ca.CA.001.08.2.1
GTTCGCCGACATAGGTCATACGGTTGGCATAGGCGGTGGCATAGCCGATATCGATCTCGCGGATGGTGGCGAAGGGAAAGCCGGCGTTGGAAAGATCGGCCGAGGAGAGTTTGCCCAGCAGATCGCGTGATCGCGGTCCCATCAACGCCAGCACCGCGTAGGACGAGGTGACGTCGGTCACGATTGCATGCGCATCGGACGGAATGTTTTTGACGATCCAGTCGGCATCGTGGACAGCTTGTGCGGACCCGGTGACGATGAGGAATTTCTCCGCGCCGAGTCGCATAACGGTGAGATCGCTCTCATAGCCACCGCGTGCATTGAGCACGCCCGTGTAAACAGACGTACTGTCCGGTACGTCGATATTTCCGGCGCAGATCCAGTTGAGCACGGCGCAGGCATCGCGGCCCTGCACGAGGAGCTTGGCGAAAGAGGTCTGGTCGAAGACGGCGACGGCTTCGCGTGTCGCCTTCATTTCGCGCTTGACCGCCTCGTGCCAGTTCTGGCGGCCGAAGGCATAGTCGTTCTCGGTCTTCTCTCCCGGTGCCGCGAACCAGTTGGCGCGCTCCCAGCCCATCTTGGAACCGAAGCAGGCACCTTTGGCGGCGAGCCGGTCGTAGAGCGGCGAGCGGCGGAACGGCCGCGCCGTGTCCAGTTCACGGTTCGGCCACGGCATGGCGTAATGCAAGCCGAGCGTTTCCTTGACACGGTCATGCAGCCAGCGCGGATTGTTGTTGAAGGAGGCGAAACGCCTGATGTCGACCGGCCACAAATCCATGGTCGGCGCGCTGTTGACGATCCATTCCGCCAGCGCCCTGCCCGCGCCGCCGGCGCTGGCGATGCCCATGGAGTTGAAGCCGGCGCCGACATAGAAATTCTTCAGTTCCGGCGCCTCGCCGAGGAGAAAATTGTTGTCCGGCGTGAAGCTTTCGGGACCGTTGTAGAATTTCTTGACCTCGGCCTCGGCCAATTGCGGCACGCGGACCAGCGCGTTTTCCATCAAAATCTCGAACTGATCCCAATCGTCCGGCAACAGCGCGAACTCGAAATTTTCGGGAATGCCATTCATGCCCCACGGCTTGGCGTGCGGCTCAAAGCCACCCATGACCAGGCCGCCGACCTCTTCCTTGAAATAGATGAACCCGTCGGGGTCGCGCATGACCGGCAGGTCCGGATGCACGCCCTCGATCCTGCCGGTAACGATGTACATGTGCTCGGCCGAATGCAGCGGCACCGAGACGCCGCACATCAGCCCGACCTTGCGCGCCCACTGGCCGGCGCAATTGACGACGATCTCGGCGGCAATGTTGCCGCGGTCCGTCTCGATACCGCAGGCGACGCCGTTCTTCACGCTGATGCCGGCGACCTTGACCCGCTCGAAAATTTTCGCGCCGCGATTGCGCGCACCCTTGGCCAGCGATTGCGTGAGATCGGTCGGATTGGCCTTGCCGTCGCCCGGCAGCCAGACGGCGCCGACCAGATCGTCGGTCGCCATGACCGGCCATAGATCGGCCGCCTCCTTCGGCGAAATCACGTCGATCTCGACGCCTTGGGCGCGTGCCGATGCGGCCGTGCGCTTCAGCACCGTCATGCGGTCGGCGGTCCGCGCCACCGACAGCGAGCCACAATTCTTCCAACCGGTGGCGAGCCCGGTCTCGGCCTCCAGCTCACCATAGAGCTGCGTGGAGTATTTGATCAGGCTGGTCATGTTGGAATGACTGCGCAACTGGCCGACAAGCCCTGCGGCGTGCCAGGTGGTGCCACCGCTGAGTTGCCCCTGTTCGAGCAGCACGACATCGGTCCAACCGAGCTTCGTCAGATGATAGGCGACCGAGCAGCCAATGAT
>NZ_RZPW01000997.1:0-1845 GCF_003998455.1 Mesorhizobium sp. M7A.F.Ca.CA.001.08.2.1
GTTCGGCGGCCTACAAGATCGCCAGCTTCAAGCCGGGCTCGGAGATCATCTGGCAGCGTGTGCCGGACTACTGGGCGGCCAAGCTGCCGGTGAAGATCGGCCGCGAGAACTTCGACACCCGACGCTACACCTATATCCTCGACGACAATGCTGCCTGGCTCGCCTTCACCAAAGGCGGACTGGAAGACATCAACCGCGAATACAGTTCGCGTAAGTGGGCGACGGCTTACAATTTCCCGGCATTCCAGGCCGGCGATGTCATCAAGAAGGATTTCCAGACCCAGGCGCCGCAACCGATGCAGGGTTTCGTCCTCAACCAGCGGCGGCCGCTGTTCCAGGACCGGCTGGTGCGTGAGGCGCTGACCATCCCATTCGATTTCGAGAGCATGAACCGCACCCTGTTCTTCGGCTTCAACACCCGTACATCGAGCTATTTCCAGGGCACAGAACTGGCGTCGAGCGGACTGCCGCAAGGCAAGGAACTGGAGATCCTGGAAAAATACCGCGACAAGCTGCCGCCCGAACTTTTCACCCAGGAATTCAAGCTACCGGTCTATGATTCGCCGCAGGCGGAACGGAAGTACCTGAAACAGGCAGTCGATCTCTTCGCCAAGGCGGGCTGGGTGATCAAGGGCGGCAAGATGGTCAATGCCAAGACCGGCGCGCCGTTCAAGTTCGAGATCCTCGGCTGGAACGACACTGACCAGGTGATCGCCAGTCCCTACATCGCCAATCTGCGCAAGATCGGTGTCGATGCCACTTTGCGCATCATCGACCAGACGCAGTACATCAACCGCGTCAACAATTTTGATTTCGATGTCGTCACAGGCATCCTCCAGCAGTCGGAATCGCCGGGCAACGAGCAACGCGACTTCTGGAGCTCGAAAGCTGCCGATTCGCCCGGTTCGCGCAATCTGATGGGCATCAAGGATCCGACCATCGACGCGCTGGTCGATCGCATCATCTTCGCCACCGATCGCGACGATCTCGTCGCCGCCACCCATGCGCTCGACCGCATCCTGCTGTGGAACTTCTATGTCTTGCCGCAATATCACCGGTCGGCGGTGTGGCTGGCCTATTGGGACAAGTTCAAATTCCCCGACAAGCAGCCCGCCTATGTCGGTGCCGACATCGATTCCTGGTGGATCGACCCGGACAAGGAGAAGGCGCTGGCGGCCAAATACAAGGGCGGCAATTGATGGCGGCCCTTGCCCGCCGCGACTTTCTCGCCCTGGGCAGTGCCGCGGCAGCCGCTGCCCTGTTGTCCGGCCGGGCCTTCGCCGACATTGCGACCGGCATCAAGCTGCATGGCCTGTCGGCCTTCGGCGACCTCAAATACAAGCCCGATTTCGCGCATTTCGACTACGTCAATCCGGACGCGCCCAAGGGCGGCCAGATGAATTTCGCGCCGCCGAACGCAACCCTCAATCAGAGCTTCCTGACCTTCAACACGTTGAATTTCCTGGTGTTGAAGGGGGAGGCGCCGCCGCGCGCCGAACTCTGTTTCGATTCGCTGATGACAAGCGCGCTCGATGAGCCGGATGCAGTCTATGGCCTGCTTGCCGAAACCGTTACCCTGTCGCCAGACCGCAACGGTTTCCGCTTCGTGCTGCGACCGCAAGCGCGTTTCCACGACGGCTCGCCGCTGACCGCGCAAGACGTTGTCTTTGCGCTGAAGCTCTATAAGGACAAGGGCCATCCGAACCTTTCCCAGGCGTTGCGGTACATGACCGACGTGGTTGCGGTCGATCCCACCACCGTCGATCTCACCCTCAACGGCAAGCAGTCGGCGCAAAACGTCCTTGCGATCGTGGGGATGCCTATCGTCTCCAAGGCATTTTATAC
>NZ_RZPW01000998.1:0-1839 GCF_003998455.1 Mesorhizobium sp. M7A.F.Ca.CA.001.08.2.1
CCACAATATGGCTGCCCGCCGCTATGGCCACCGCAAGCCGCCGCCGCGGGCCGAGACGGTCAACCCGGAATATATCAAGGCGATAGCCGACCTCAGGGCGAAGGGCGTGACCGGCCCGCTCGTCATCGGCGGCAAGTCGATGGGCGGGCGCGTCGCCTCGATGGTCGCCGACGAGATGTTTGCCAAGGGCGAGATTTCAGGCCTGCTGTGCCTCGGCTATCCCTTCCATCCGCCGGCCAAGCCCGATCAATTGCGGACCAAACACCTCGCCGATCTGAAGACGCCGACGCTGATCTTCCAGGGCACCCGCGACGAGTTCGGCACCAGGGACGAGGTTGCGACTTATGACCTTTCCGATCGCATCGAGGTGATCTGGCTGGAGGACGGCGACCACGATCTCAAGCCTCGCAAGAGTGTTTCGGGGTTTTCGACCGCCGATCATCTGAAGACGCTGGCCGGGACGGTCAAGGCGTGGTCGGGTCGGATCGCTTCCTGAAGCGATGAAGATCGCCTCCTTCAACGTCAACAACATCAACAGCCGGCTTGAAAACCTGCTGACATGGCTGGCTGTGGCAAAGCCCGATGTCGTGTGCCTGCAGGAGTTGAAGGCACGCGACATGCAGTTTCCGCGCTCGGCATTGGCGGCGGCCGGCTATGGCGCGGTGTGGAAGGGCGAGCCGACCTGGAACGGCGTTGCCATCCTGGCGCGGAGTGCCGAGCCCGTGTTGACCCGCGATGCCTTGCCCGGCGACGAAGCCGACAGGCAGAGCCGCTACATCGAGGCGGCGGTGAATGGCATTGTCGTCGCTTGCCTCTATGCGCCGAACGGCAATCCCCAGCCCGGCCCGAAATTCGCCTACAAGCTCGCCTGGCACGCGCGGCTGGAGGCGCATGCCGAACAGTTGCTCGACACCGGCCTGCCGGTGGTGCTGGCCGGCGACTACAACATCGTGCCCGAGCCGCGCGATATCTACGCCACCCGCTCCTATGACGACAACGCGCTGGTGCAGCCGGAAAGCCGGGCGTCGTTCCGGCGCCTGCTCGACCAGGGTTGGCTTGATGCCCTGCGCAAGAAGCATCCGAAGGAAACGCTTTACACATTCTGGGACTATCGCCGCAACCGCTGGCCGCGCGATGCGGGCCTCCGGCTCGATCACATCCTGCTGTCGAAGAAACTGGCACGCCGCCTGACCGCCGCCGGCATCGACCGCGACGTGCGCGGCGAGGACGGTGCCAGCGACCATGCGCCGGTGTGGGTGGAATTGAAGTAAGGCGACTGCTTTCATGCGTCGCGCTTGAACGGATCCATGCAACGCGCTTTAAGTCTTTTGTCTTGATGCATGTCGCTGTCCCAAACCCGGGTTCGCTTTTGGCCGACATGCAATAACCTGTCGGCAAAGTATTCCGACGCAGCCGGATCGCCCATGAACGCAATCCTCCACGAGATCTGTGAAACGAGGCTCCATGCCTGACTTGGGCGCTGTCGAGATGCTGTTCGCCGCCCTTGTGGTGCTTGCGGCAGCTGTCGTGTCCTGGCGGCTGTGGCGGAAGCGCAGCCGCCGCAAGGGACGGCGGCAGACCAATCCGGCTGCCGACTATGCCGTCCGCACCGACTGGAGCGGCCGCGGAGGCATGCTCAATTACTCGTCCTTCGTCTATTTCGATGTCGATCGCGACGGCAAATACGGCGCCGGAGACCGGCCGATGGCCGGGATCATGGTGCGGCTGTATGACGAAGCCGGCAAGCTCGCCGCGTCCGCGCGCACCAACAATGCCGGCTTTGCCAATTTCCCCATTTCTGTGAAAATCATAAATTCCTTTATCCTCAAGCCTTTCCCC
>NZ_RZPW01000999.1:0-1836 GCF_003998455.1 Mesorhizobium sp. M7A.F.Ca.CA.001.08.2.1
GCGGCAGGCCGAGCGCGCCAGCGCGGGCGGCAGACTGCGGCGTGCCGCCAATGGCGATCCAGACCGGTAGCCTGTCCTGGAAGGGCCGGGGATAAACGCCGCGATCGTTGATCGGCGCACGCAGATTGCCCGACCAGGTGACCTTCACGCTGTCGCGGATGGCAAGCAGCAGATCCAGTTTTTCGGCGAACAGCTCGTCATAATCCTCGAGGTTGAAACCGAACAGCGGGAAGGATTCGATGAACGAGCCGCGCCCGGCCATGATCTCGGCGCGGCCGCCCGACAGAAGATCGAGCGTGGCAAATTGCTGGAAAACGCGCACCGGGTCATCGGAAGACAGAACGGTGACCGCGCTGGTCAGCTTGATGCGCTTCGAACGCTCGGCCGCCGCGGCCAGGGCCACGACTGGTGCGGAGGCGGCATAGTCGGGCCGGTGATGCTCGCCGAGGCCGAAGACGTCGAGGCCGACCTGGTCGGCCAGCTCGATCTCCTCGATCAGGTTGCGCAGCCGCTCATGCGGGCCGATGGCACCGGGGCCCGGCTGCGGGCTGACGTCGGCGAATGTGTAGAGACCGAGTTCCATTTGATGTCATCCTGGTGTTGGGTTTTCGGGTTAGACGTAGCGACGCCTCAGCCGCGCCGCCAGTGGGGCGGACGGTGAACAGTGCATGTCGGTTTCGGCTCTATCTCTTCGTCGCCATTCCGGACGGAAAACCGCTTCACACTTTTCCTGGAATTGCTCCAAAGGCGTCTCCCGAGTGCAACAGCCGACAATTTCATGGCTGCCATGCCGTTTTGGCGCTTGAACTCTCGGTTTTCGCGCGTATGTAAGCGTCGCGAATTGACTTCAGGGAAGTGGACTTGGCTATCTACAGGGAAAAAGACGTTTTCGAGCGGCGCAATGCCGCAAACGAGGCAAAGAAGGCGCTCCTCGAGCGCTTCAAGGCAAAGCCGGCGGCGGATGATCCCGCAGTGCTGGCGCGGCAGGCTGAACGCAAGGCTATCCTTGCGGCCCGCGAAATCCGCGAGGCCGAAAAGGCCCGGCTGAAGCAGGAGAAGCTGGCACGCGAAGCGGTCGAGAAGGCCGAGCGCGAGGCAGCAGCCGAAGCGGCACGTATCGCCGCCGAGGAAGCTGCACAGGCTGAGGCCAAGATTCGGGAATCCGAAGAGAACGAGCGCATCGCCCGTCTTCTGGCCGACGAAGCCGAACGCAAGGCCAAGCGCGACGCGCGTTATGCGGCACGCAAGCAGCGTACCGGCAGGACGCCTCCGGGCTTCTCCGCCCGCTAGCTCTCGGCTACGGAGCAATCTGCTTCGAGAATCAGGGTCGCCTCGCAGCGGCCCTGAACGTGTTTGTCCCATGCATGTCGCCCTGGTCCCGGCTCTGGGAGGACGACATGCGCAAACCAAGAGACCTAAGCGTTACCGTCAGGCGGCGAACTTCAGCCCCATGATGCCGCAGACGATGAGCGCGATGCAGGCCAGCCTGATCGCGGTGGCCGGTTCGCCGAGCAGCCAGATGCCGAGCAGTGCCGTACCGACGGTGCCGATGCCGGTCCACACCGCATAGGCGGTGCCGACGGGCAGCGCCTTCAGCGCCAGGCCGAGCAGAGTGAGGCTGACGACCATCGAGGCAACGGTCAGCACGGTCGGCACCAGCTTCGAGAAGCCATCGGTGTATTTGAGGCCGATTGCCCAGCCGATCTCGAACAAGCCAGCGAAAAAGAGAAGAATCCACGACATCGACAACGCTCCATCAGAGCATCGGACCGAAAAGTGACTTCGGCGTCCGACGATCAGTCAAACAATGGCGGGTCGTCCCGTCCGGATTTGGGG
>NZ_RZPW01000099.1:0-12241 GCF_003998455.1 Mesorhizobium sp. M7A.F.Ca.CA.001.08.2.1
TTATTGTTCTTGCTTGCCTTTATCCGTTTTCCTTCGCCGCCCGTGTCAAAAGCCGCTGATAGAACAGGCCGATACCGATCAGAACCGCGCCGAGGCCGATGAAGGATAGCGCCCGGAGTACGCCTTCCAACTCCGACATGTCGAATATGAAGACCTTCAGCACGGCGATCGCGATCAGCGCGGCGGAGGCAATGCGCAGCACCTGCGATTTAAGCCAGACGCCGGCGGTGAGCAGCGCCACGCCGATAACCAGCCAGAGCGCCGAATAGGTGTAGGTTTCCAACTGGCCGAGGCCGCTCCACAGGCCGATGAATTCGCCCTTGAACAGGCGCCTCACCGACAGCGTGGCATAGGCGAAGGCAAGCGCGGCAGCCACCACGGCCAGCATCTGCGCATACCATTTTGGCCGCTTGTCCCTGGCGTAGAGCGCCAGTCCCCCGGCGGCGACCGCCGGCAGGAGATAGGCGAGGAACAACAGGTTGAACACCGGGATACGGCCGGTCGATTCGTCTGTGAAAAGCGGGTTCAGCACCACGAAGTGCCGGATGACGATGAAGCCGACGGAGATTACGCCGACGGCCATCGAACCATAGCGCAGCACCGAGCTTGGCGAGCGCATGTCGATAGCGACCAGGATTGCGCCGGCACCGATGGCGATCAGGGTGTAGATCGACTGTTCGGCGAGCGTCATGGCACCCGTGTCGATGACGCCACCGTGCATGGCGTGGCGCACCAGTATGGCGAGCGTGAGCAGCGCAAACAGTGCCGCTGCCGCCTCCATGGCAAGGCGCGGCCGGCCATTCGTTGTGCGCGCAAGCTGCCAGGCGGCAAAGCCGAAGGCCAGCGCCGGCACGCCGTAGCCGGGCAACAGCCAGTTGAACACCGGCGTCGTCGACAGGAACCCGGCGCCGACAATGGTCGGGTCGAAGGCGACACGGCCAAGCACCGCGATCACCGCGCCGACCGAAATCCAGCCGAGCACCGGATAGACGCGCCAGCGCGTGGCCAGCGCCGGCACGATGGCCGCCGCACCGAGCAGGATGGTGGTCCAGCCGGAATCGAAAGCCATATGCATCAGCAGCAGCCCGGCGATGGCCGCGCCGCCCAGGGCAAACGACACGGCGATGCCGCCCTTGAGCGGCGGCTCCTCGGCCCGCGCGATCCACTCGCCGCCGGCGGCGAAAATGACGACCAGCAGTGCCGCTGCGGCGGCGTAGACAGGGTCACGGTCGAGATTGCCGAAAGTGAACCAGAGCGCCAGCAGGACGACCAGCGGGACGATGACGCCCCACGCCGCCCATGAGGCTGCACGTATCTGTGTCCCGGCGGCGAACCGGCGCGCGGCCCAGAAGCCGGCGCCGATGAAGACCAGGCCGAGTGCGATGCCGATGCGCAAGGTCAGCGCGTTGGACGTGGCCACCGGCAGTCCGTCGACGCCCAAGGCGCCGCCCGAAAAATCGGAAGCGATCGAGGTTGGCGGGATAATGCCGAGATAGATCAGCACCGTGACCAGTCCCGCGGCATAGAGGAGCGGCAGCGCCAGCGGACGATAAAGCGTGACCGCCACCATCGCGGCGATCACCACCGCGCCCGGCAAGGCATAGCCGGCGGCAGCAAAGGCCGGGTCTACCGACAGGCCCAGTGCCGAGAATGCGACGAACAGGCCAGGCACGATGGACGGCCAGTCGAAAGCCCTGTCTGGCGTGGTTTCGTCGCCACGGCGAGCGAGCCAGACAAGGGCGAGCACGGCCAGCGTGACGGCGTCGATGAACAGGATGGCAGAGAGGTTCGCCCCCGGCGCATCGGTCATATAGAGAATGGTCCAGACACCGGTGCCGAAAAAGGCAGCCGCCATCAGCAACTTCCAGTCGCGCATGCGGGCGATGACGCCGGTGGCGGCAAGCACGATGGCGAGATAGCCGAACAGCGCCCAGGGACTGGGTGCCTGCGAGGCGACCAGCACCGGCGTCACCATGGCGCCGACAAGGCCGATGCCGGCCAGCGCCTGGCCATGGACAAGGGCTGCCGCGATCGTCGCCACGCCGATGACGCCGAGCAGCGTGAAGGCGAGTGCCGGGCCGATGAAGCCGTAGATGCCATGCGCGGCATAGACGGTGCCGAACAGGATGAAGGCACCGGCCGCTGTCAGGATCGCCGGAATATAGGCGCCCGCGGCGCCTTGTACGGGCATCTTGAAGCCGGTGCGGCGGATGAACTCGCCGCCGGCGACCAGCACAAGGCCGAGCGCGCCGGCCATGGTCAGCCGTACGCCGGGGCCGAAAATGCCGGCTTCGATGGTGTAGCGGATCAGGAACAGACCGCCCAGCGCCAGGGCGATGCCGCCGACCCAGACCGCCCAGCGGGTGCCGAGCGCGGTTTCGACATCGGATTGGCGGGCGGCTTTCGTCGCTCCGGGAAGCTCCGCGGGTTCCACCGCCTTCGGCGCCGGTTCTGGAGCGGTCCACGGCCCGGACACGATCTCGCCGGTCGAGTCTTCCGTTTCCGTGGCTGGCGCCGGTGCGGCGACCGGCTCGCTTGTCGCTGGAGAGGGAATGTCGGCCGCTGCCGCAACGGCTGGAATCACATCGGCGGGCACGTTGTCGGCCACCGCCTGTTCGGACGGCTTGGCCGCAGGCGGCACGGCTCCCGAGAGCACAAGGCTGCGCAGCGCGCCAAGCTCGCGCTCGACAAGGCCGATGCGGCTCTGCTGGCGCGAAATGATGACGAACAAGGCGATGATGGCGACTAGGCCAATCAGGCTTTCAAACATGGCGGTTCCCCCAAACCAGGCCAGTTTTCACTGACATTCGTCGTACTGACATTCAAATGCGGCGGCCAAGCGGCCAGAAAACTCAGCGCGCCGCCAGATTGGCGGCCGGAAAGATCGAGCATGTTTCGGTGCCGAAAGCCAGCAGCTTGCCGCCGCCATCCTTCAGCGTCGCTTCCGACACCGCCAACGTGCGGCCCTTGTGAACAACCCTGCCCTCGCAGACCACTTCGCCGGTCTTCGGCGTGATGGGACGCGTCAAATTCACCTTGAACTCCGCCGTCGTATAGGCCTCGCCCTTTTCGAGCAACGTCTGCACGGCACAGGCCAGTGCCGAATCGAGCAGCGTCGCCGCCCAGCCGCCATGCACGCTGCCCAGCGGGTTGAGATGGCGCTCGCTCGGCATGCCACGAAAGACAGCGCGCCCTTCCGAGACTTCGGTGAGAGTGAAATTCAGCTGGAAGGAAATCGGCGGCGCCGGATACTTGCCGTCGACGATGCGCTGCAGCAATTCCAAACCGGTGTATTTCAGGATGTCGGCGTGCGGAATGGTGCCGAGGCCGAGCGGTGAGACCCGGCCAGGATAAAGTTCGACTTCGCTCATGTGAGGATTTCTCTGGCTGCGTCCTCGCCAGCTATGGCCTTGCCGCGTGCGTGATGTTTGCGCAAGGCGGCGAGGAAGCCGGTACGAGCGTCCGGCGGCTCGATGCCGCGCGGCTCATAGACGTGGCGGTTGAAGAAGAAGCCGGTGAGCCGGAGGGCGTCGTCGACATCAGCCGCATCCGCGCGCAGGCCGGAGCCGCGCTGCAGGAAGGCCGGCAGAGCCAGCATCCTGTCGCGCCATGGCAAACCGGCTTCGCGCGATACCGCGCGTCCCGACTTCGGCGAAACATAGGCCAGGTCCTGTCGCGTGCCGGTGGCGGCGCATTGGCTGAGATCGAGGCCGAAGCCGAGTTCGTCCAGCACCAGAAGCTCGAAACGCGCCACCAGTTCGCCGGCAATGTCGGCATCGTCGAGATGGACGATCATTACGGCAAGCGTTTCGTAGAGACCTTCATGCGCGTCGCGCTCGGGCAGCAGGCGCAGATGCGCGGCCATGGTCTGCAAGCCGTAGACGGCGACGGCGCTGTCCATCAACCGGGCAGCATTCATCTCGATCGCTTCGGCCTGGAACGTGCCGAGATGTTCATCAAGGCGCGCACGCCACAACAGGTCGACGCGATTGCCGGGCTGGAGGACGGGCTGCTGTTTGCGCGAACGGCCGCCGCGAACAAGGCCGAGATGACGGCCATGCGCTCGCGTCAGCACCTCGAGAATGGCGCTGGTTTCGCCATGCTTGCGGGTGCCGAGAATGATTCCCTCGTCGCGCCATTCCATTTCAGGAGCTTTTCACCGATCGGGTGGCGAAATCAAGGTATGGGCTTGGCTCCTGGGTAACTCTCACACCAATGCATAAAAAACCGCCCGCAGCGATGTGCTGCGGGCGGGCTGGTGAGGTCAGTCGATCTGCTAGAAATTGCGCTGGAAGCGGACGATGCCGCCGACGCTGCTCTTCTTGTCGGCCTTGGTCCAGTTGTTGAAGTCGAAGTCGTCGAATTTTCCTGCATTGAGGTAATCGACTTCAGTCGTGACCGTAAAGCCGGGCACAATGGTATAGGCAACGTTGGCAGCGACGCCGAGGTTCTTCCAGTCGTCATAGGAAATCTGGGCGTTGAACGAGGTCTTCTCGTTGAACTTGTAGGTGCCGCCACCCCAGACTGCCCAGTTACCGCCCCACGGCTTGTATTGGGTACGGCCTGTGCCGAAGTCGTTGATGTTGTCGTTGGTGCCGTAGCCGCCCATGACGAACAGCGTCAGTTCCTTGCTGACGTTGACGTCCAAACGGACCTTGCCGGCCACTTCCTCATAGTTGCTGTCATAGGCCACGACGCCAGTGATCGCACCCCAGTCGCCCTTGTACTTCAAGCCGCCGACGACATGCGGAACATAGCTGTCGATGGTGTTGACGGCGGTGCCTTCCTCAAGCGAGACCACGCCCGTGAAGCCGCTGCCAGCGTCGAAGTAATAGCTGATGAGATTGGTATCCTTGACACCATACGGGATGAGCGTGTCCTGGATGACATTGCCGGCATAACCGATGAACTGGTCGTATACCGTTTCATCCTTACCGACGCGCAGACCACCGAGCTGGATCCAGGCGAAATTGAGGGTGGTGGTCTTGTTGCCGGCCTGCCAGCCGGTGCCGTCGCCTGTATAGTCGCCGGAGGAGTTGCCGAACTGGAAGCGAGTTTCGGTAAAGGTCTTCAACGTGCCGAGTTCGGTTTCCTGGCCGGTATAAGTCCTCAGCGTGAAGCGCATGTTCTTGTAATAGGTGTCGTGCCTATCGCCGTCCATGTGATCGGCAACGTTGTTGGCGCCATCGAGCGAGCCGGAATCGCCGACGCCCATGTCGTAGCGGAGATAACCGCCGATGCGCAGGCAGGTCTCGGTGCCCGGAATATAGAAGTAGCCGGCGCCGTAGACGTCGCAAATCTTGACGTATTCGGCCGGTTCCGGTTCGGCGACGACGACAGCGTCGGCGGCGCGCGCGCCGCTGACCGCGATCAGGGCCGCGGCTGAGCCGAGAAGGAGGCTCTTGATGTTCATTTTCTGACCTCTCCAGTCATAGTTATAAATGGCTTCGGATTTGTGGCTGGCGGCAATGTTTTCCCGCCTCACCCCCACAACGAAAAAGGCTCACACCGCTCGCCCTTTTCAGCGGCGAACATACCCATCGATCATCTGCCTTCAATGACGATTTCCGAAATAATGCCAATTCCGTGAACAGATTAATGCTGTGTTGCACAAATAACACTTTGCGTGACGGCGAATGGCACAAGTGGCACAACGTCACATATTGAATATATATACGGGATACTTTCGCGGCTAAATATAATTCAACGTTTTATATTTCTAAAAATACCGCACAATGTGGAATATCTACCTGGTTTTCGCCGACATCGACCTGAATCTTGCCGACCCCTCTATCGCCAGATGACGCCCATTCGCCAATCTCACTCTGATGCCGAGGCGAAAAGCGGGATGACGCTTCCAAGCCTGTCTGCTTCTTCCAAGACGATCGAAACCCTGGAGCGCTGTGGCGTCCCCGATTGTGACAGCAGCCAACCGTTCAAAAACGATTCCTCCGTGACGCCTCTCAGTCGACCTTGGCGACACGGGCGACGTGGTCGTCCGCCTCGATCAGGCGGATTGGCACTCCCGGGAAGCATGCGTCGGTCGGAATGTCCCTGGTCGCGCCATGCGACGGCGGATGTTTGGCGACGGGACTGGGTTTTGGTTGGCTAGAGCGGCTTATCGTTCGGCGCTTCACGCTCGCGCGCGCGGTCGGCAAGGACTTCATCGATTACGTGACAGGATTTCTCAACCTCAACAGGGTTGGCGTCGATCTGTCCAGCGACCGTGATCAGCGCCTTCCAAAGCGTCCAGCCACGACCGCGCGCCCACATCGCCTCGTCGGCCGGAAGCCCGGCACGAAACGCCTCCCGGCTTTTGCCTTCAAACAGCGTCCACGCAATCGCCAGATCGCAGGCGGGATCGCCGACGCCGGAGGTTCCGAAGTCGATCACCGCGCTCAATCGGCCTTGCCTGACCAACAGGTTTCCCCAGCTGACGTCACCGTGGAACCAGACCGGCGCACCGTGCCATTGTGCGGCAAGTGCTGCCTCCCACACCGCACTGGCTGCGGCCGTATCGATCTTGCCGTCGAGGGCGGCAATCGCTTGCCGGGCCTCGCCATCGTAGACGCTGAGTGCTCCGCCGCGAAAGAAATTGTGCTGTCCCGGCGCCGGTCCACCGGTGGCATCGATACGCTGAAGGGCGACCAGGAACGCGGCCAGGTCGGTCGCAAATTGCGGCAGGCTGGCAATCCGCTCGCGCTCTGCCGTCTCGCCTTCGATCCAGCGGTAGACGGACCAGTGCCAGGGATAGCTTTCGGCCGGAACTCCCATCGCCAGCGGCACCGGGATCGGCAGCGGCAGCAGAGGTGCGAGCCTCGGCAGCCAGCGATGCTCCTTTTCCACCTGCAGGGAATAGGCCGCGACGCTTGGCAGTCGCACGGTCATCTCGCCGCCCAGATGAAAGGTCCTGTTGTCCCATCCGCCTGATGCAACCGGCCTGACCGGAAGATCCTTCCACTTGGGAAATTGCGTGGCGATCAATCGGCTGACAAGCGTTATGTCGATGTTCGGCTTGCTGACCATCGAGCCTAGCGCGGAAACTCGAGCCCCATTTCGCGGTAGCGCTCGGGGTCGTCGCCCCAGTTCTCGCGCACCTTGACGAACAGGAACAGGTGCACCTTCTGTTCGAGGATGCCTGCTATCTCCATGCGCGCCGCCTGGCCGATGGCGCGGATGGTCTCGCCCTTGTGGCCGAGAACGATCTTCTTCTGGCTGTCGCGCTCGACATAGATGGTCTGGTCGATGCGCACCGAGCCGTCCGGCTTCTCTTCCCATTTCTCGGTCTCGATATGCGAGGAATAGGGCAATTCCTGATGCAGCCTGAGATAAAGCTTCTCGCGCGTGATCTCGGCCGCGAGCTGGCGCATCGGCAGGTCCGAGATCTGGTCTTCCGGATAGTACCAGGGACCGACCGGCAGAGACTCGGCCAGATAATCGAGCACGTCCTTGCAGCCGGAACCGGTCAGCGCCGACACCATGAAGGTGCGCTTGAACGGCACCCTTTCGTTCGCTGCCGCCGACAGAGCCAGCAGCGCTTCGTGCTTGACGCGGTCGACCTTGTTGAGGATCAGCACCATCGGCTGGCGCACATCCTTCAGCCGTTCGAGGATGGCGTCGGCGTCGCCCCTGATGCCGCGCTCGGCGTCGATCAGAAGCAGTACGATATCGGCGTCCTTGGCCCCACCCCAGGCGGTGGTCACCATCGCCGTGTCGAGCCTCCGCTTCGGCTTGAAGATGCCGGGCGTGTCGACGAAAACGATTTGCGCATTGTCATGCGTGGCGATGCCGCGCACGATGGCGCGGGTCGTCTGCACCTTGTGGGTGACGATCGACACCTTGGCGCCGACCAATTGGTTGACCAAGGTCGACTTGCCCGCATTGGGCGCGCCGATCAGCGCGACAAAGCCGGAATGCGTGGCGGCGGCTGTGGTCGCCGGCTCTTCGGTAGCGGTCATGCCGCGCTCCCTTCACTGGAGGGCCGCGAGCCCCCCGATTTTTGGGCCGATGCGGCGGCCCAAACGCCTTCGCGCACAAGAAATGCCGAAGCCGCCGCTTCTTCGGCCGCCCTGCGCGAGCCGCCGGTGCCGCTTATCGGCACAAAGCCGCGGACCTGCAAGGATACAGTGAAGACCGGCTGATGGTCGGGTCCCTCGCGCTTGTCGATCACATATTCGGGTCTGATATCGCTGGTCTTGGCAATCCATTCCTGCAGATCGGATTTCGGATTGAGCGGCTTTGCGATCACCGTATGCGAGCGCGGTTCCCAGTAGCGCAGGACGAACCGCCGCGCGGCCTCGATGCCACCGTCGACGTAAACCGCCGCAATCAGCGCTTCGACCGCATCCGCCAGATAGTTTCCGCCCGAGCCACGCGACCGCATCTTCAAGGCAGAATCGGCGCGGACCAGATCCTCCAGCTGCATTTCGATGCCGATTTCGGAGCAGGTCCGCGCATCGACCAGCGCATTGAAGCGCGGCGCGATTTCACCTTCCGGCGCATCGGGAAATTTTTCGAAAAGCATATCGGCGACGACAAGCCCGAGCACGCGGTCGCCAAGAAATTCAAGACGCTGGTTGTTGGTGGCCGCCTTGACCGCACTGGAATGCGTCAAGGCGGTCTCGAGCAAACGGATATCCTTGAAGACGTAACCGGTCTTGGCCTTCACCAAACCGGCCAGTGTTTCGCCTGTCGGGCGCTTCAAAGCCATCAATTGACGAAGTGAAACAGGCGCGAAGCGCGCATCAGCGACGGCCATTTCCAGATTTCGAGAGGGCTCGCCTTGCCGGCGATCGAGAAGAAGACAAGATTGGCGCGGCCAACCAGATTTTCCGCGGGAACGTAGCCGACGGTGAAACGGCTGTCGGCGGAATTGTCCCGGTTGTCGCCCATCATGAAATAGTGGCCGGGCGGCACGTCGAATTCGCGGGTGTTGTCGCCGATCGAGTTCGAATTCAGGTCAAGCGTGTCGTAGCTGACGCCGTTGGGCAGGGTTTCGCGATAGACATCGATCGGGCGCGATTCCTCGGTGATGTCGGGATTGTCGATCTGGCCTGTTTTCACGCGCGGCACGCCGACGCCGTTGATGAACAGCTGGCCGTCCTTGACCTGGATCTTGTCACCCGGCAGGCCGACCACGCGCTTGATATAGTCGACGGACGGATCAGGCGGGAACTTGAAAACCGCCACGTCGCCGCGCTTCGGCTCGGAGCCCCAGATGCGGCCCGAAAAAATATCGGGTCCGAAAGGCAGCGAATAGCGCGAATAGCCATAGGACCATTTGGTGACGAACAGATAGTCGCCTTCCAAAAGCGTCGGCCGCATTGATCCCGACGGGATCGAAAAAGGCTGGAACAGCAGCGTGCGGATGACCAGGGCGAGCAAAAGCGCCTGGACGATGACGCTGACGGTCTCGCCAAGCCCGCCGGATTTCTTCTCGGATTTTTCAGCCACGCTCATGTCGTCCTCGATTGTGCGTTGGATGGTATAGAGTCTCGGCGCGCGCTGGGCAACGTCAATGCCGGTCGTCAGAGGCAATCAATGTGGCGCTTCTTCGACGGGCAGCGCCTCGATGATCACAAAGGCTTGAGCGAGCGGGAAATCATCCGTGATGGTGAGGTGGATTGCCGCCCGATGGCCCTTTGGCAGGATTTTGTCCAGCCTGGCCTGCGCTCCTCCCGTCAGCGCCATGGTCGGCGCGCCGCTGGGCAGGTTGACGACACCCATGTCGCGCCAGAACACGCCCTGCGCCAGTCCGGTGCCCAGCGCCTTGGCGCAGGCCTCCTTGGCGGCGAAACGCTTGGCATAGGAGGCCGCGCGGGCGCGTCGATTGTCCGAACGCGCCTGTTCGATGTCGGTGTAGATTCTCTGGACGAAGCGCTGGCCGTGACGCTCCAGCGATTTCTCGATGCGTCTGATGTCGATCAGGTCGCTGCCGATGCCGATGATCATCGCGCAGTGGAACCGATGCTTGCGCCGGGATGGGACGATTGCGCATGCCGGCTTGCGCGCTCGGCCAGGCGTTTGCGCCGCTGTTCGCGGAAAGCGTTCATACCCCAGCGCGTGATGGCGTAGAACAGCAGCCCGAAGATCAAGCCGAGCGGAACCGCACCGATCAGCATCGGTTCAAGGACCGGTTTCCACAATTGCGCGAAGGAGAGGTTGTGCAACATCTCGCCCAGATGCGCCGGCGGCCCATGTGTCGGCAAACGGTCATGCAGGATGAGCTTGCCCGTTTCCCACGACGCGCCCCATAGCAACGGGAAGGTGAGCGGGTTGCCGAAAAAAACCGCGCCAAGCGCCGCCGCCACCAGATTGCCGGCGATCACCCAGCACAGGATGGCAGCGATGATGAAATGGAAACCGACGGGGAAGAATGAAGCGAAGACACCGGCCGCAACGCCGGCCGCCACCGCATGCGGTGTGGCCTTCAGCCGCAGGATGCGCTTGGAAAAATACTGAAGCGAGCGCGAAAACGAGCGGCGCGGCCAAAGATAGGTACGCACCCGCTCATAAAGGCCATCAGGCTTGCGGCGTCGAAATAGCACTCTGTTCCCGTTCCACAGCGCCCGCAACGGCACCTTCAGCCGGGCGTGGCAGCCACATCTTGCGCTTGACGATCACCCTATGGCAATCGGCAGCTTATATAACAACGCGCTGGCGCAAGAACAACCAAACACCTTTTGTGCCGCGCTTGTCGCCGCCCTTCGGGGCGGCAGGTCTTGCTTCGAACATTGGACAATCGCGGCAAATTTAAGGAACGGCAGTCGCATCGCCGAAAGGCACAGCGCCGCCAGCGGCTACGGCAGGTATTCGCTGACCTCGACCAGATTGCCGTCCGGGTCGCGGAAATAGACCGACATCATTGGACCTCGGGCCCCGACACGTTCAACCGGGCCGAGTTCCACCACCACACCATTGGCCGCGAGCCGCGCACGGACCTCATCCAGTGGCCGCTCGGTGATCAGGCAGAAATCACCTGATCCTGATGTCGGCGACTTCGCCTTTGGCTCGAAAGTCCGGCCGACCTCATGCACATTGATCTTATGGCTACCGAAAGCCAGTGCCGTCGGTCGATCGGCCGCGTCGATGCGCTCAAAACCCAGCACGCGCTGGTAAAACTCACAGGTCACTTCCAGCGAAGCGACCGTCAGCACGAAATGATCGATGCCGGCGATCATTTCCAATTTGTCTTCACGCATGTCGGCATGCCCCGTCAGATGTTGCGGCTGCCGGGCTTGATCGCCGGGATGGCGGCAAGCTCCGGCGGCAGCCGGTCGGCCGGATAGGCCGGGACCTCATACTCGGCAAGCGCGATGAGCGGCACGCCGACATCAGTCTTGCCGGCCGAACGGTCGATGATGCAGGCCGCGGCAACCACCTCGGCGCCAAGATCGCGCAGGCACTCGATGGTCTCTCGGATCGACAGGCCGGTGGTGACGATGTCCTCGACGATGACGACACGCGACCCCCTGGCGATCTCGAAGCGGCGCAAGCGGAACTCGCCCCCTTCCCGCTCGACCCAGATCGCCGGCACGCCGAGATGACGTGAGGTCTCATAGGCCGGGATCAGCCCGCCGATCGCCGGGCCGACGACATAGTCGATCTTGCCGGGCACGCCTGCGCGGATCTTCTCCGCCAGCGCCTTGCACAGAAGCTCGGTCTTGTCGGCATGCATGAACACGCGCGCCTTCTGCAGGAAGACCGGACTCCGCAGGCCCGAGGTCAAAATGAAATGCCCTTCCAGAACAGCACCCGCCTCGCGGAAAATGCCCAGCACTTCATCGGTGTTCATGTCTGCCTCTTTTTGATTGACCATGACTTTGTCCGAAACCGGAGCATGGTCTAGCCATTGACGCGTCTTGCGTCGCTGACGCTCGAATTGTCCTTGAGCTGCGATAGCAGCCGGTTGAGGTGCTTGAGATCCCAGACTTCGAGATCGATCAGCATTTCGGTGAAGTCAGGCGCAGTGCGCACCATCGACAGCGTATGGATGTTGGCGTCGTTCGAGGCAACCACCTGCGCTATATCGGCGAGTGACCCCGGCGCGTTGATGGCGGTGACCGATACGCGCGCCGGAAAGCGTTCCTTGGTGCGCTCATCGATGTCCCAGCGCACGTCGATCCAGCGCTCGGGCTGGTCATCGAACGCCTGCAGCGCTGGCGACTGGATCGGATAGATAGTGATGCCGGTGCCCGGCTGGACGATGCCGACGATGCGATCGCCAGGCACTGCCCCCTCC
>NZ_RZPW01000009.1:0-27337 GCF_003998455.1 Mesorhizobium sp. M7A.F.Ca.CA.001.08.2.1
GCCTTATACGATCCAACTGATCCTGGTCTCCATCTCCTGTGCGGTTGCGATAGCCGTGCCGCTCGGTTGCTACTCGGCCATGCGGCGCAACTCCCTGGTCGACCAGGTGGCCGGCGTCGTGACGGTCGCCACAATCGCCATTCCTTCCTTCGTCGTGGCGGTTTACGCGCTGCTGATTTTTGCGGTGACGCTGCGCTGGTTGCCAGCGATCGGGGCCGGCAATGGCTTCTGGGATGGACCTATCCATCTCGTCCTTCCGGGCTTCGCAATAGGGATTGGCTGGGTCGGCTACATTTCCCGGCTGGTACGCGCATCCATGCTTGAGGTTCTCGGGGAAAACCATGTGCGCATGGCTCGCTCTTTCGGAATCTCGGAATGGCGCATCGTCGCGCGCTACGCGCTGCCTCTCGCGATCCTGCCGACCGTGACCATACTCGGGGTAGGGATAGCGTGGCTTCTTTCGTCGGCTGTCTTCATCGAGGTGGTTTTCGCGAGACCTGGCATCGGGGCTTTGATTGTCAACGCGGTCCATACGCGCAACTACCCGATTGTGATGGGCGTCGTGCTGGTCAGCACCTTCCTTATCGTTTCGGCTACGACGCTCTCGGATGTAATCAACGCGTTCCTCGATCCGCGAACCCGGGAAAAGCTCTGACATGGCGATCGTTGAAAGCATTCTTCCCGAAACCAACGATGCAATGGCTGCCGAAAGCTCTCGCACCTTCTTGCGGCAGTTTCGACAAAACCTTCTGGGCATGCTCGGAGCAGTTCTTGTCATATTCATAGCAGCAACCGCGATCTTCGCTCCGCTGATGATCACGCATGATCCGATCAGAATCATGGTCGGGCCGCGTCTTGCTGGCCCTTCACTCGATTTTCTGCTGGGCACGGACCAACTGGGCCGTGATACATTCTCCCGCGTCGTCATGGGCGGCCGCATCCCGCTCCTCGTTGCCTTCGCCTCTCTCGGCAGTTCACTGGCAGTCGGTCTAGTCCTTGGTTTGATCGCGGGCTTCGGTCCCCGCTGGCTCGACAATTTGCTACTGCTTGTCTTCGATACGATCCGGTCGTTTCCGAGTATTATTTTCGCGCTGGCCATGATCGCCCTTCTGGGACCAAGCTTAGCGAGTATTATTCTCGTCATCGCGATAACGTCCATGCCCATTTACGCGCGTGTGGTGCGCACCCAGACGGAAGCGCTGCGTAGCAGTGAATATATTGCGGCAGAGCGCAGCATGGGGGCCGGAACAACGCGCATTCTCGCCGTGCACGTACTCCCCAATGTCCTCGGCCCGCTTCTCATTCTGGTGAGTATGGACGTGCCGGCCGTCATCGCCGTAGAGGCGGGTCTCAGCTTTCTCGGCATGGGCGTGCGGCCACCGACGCCCGATTGGGGAGCTATCCTCAACGACGGCTATAGCTACATTAACCAGACCCCTTGGCCGGTGATAGCTAGCGGCATCCCGATCATCCTCGCAACGCTCGGCTTCACGTTCCTGGGCGAAGCGCTGCGCGACATATTCGATCCGAAATTGCGGAAAGACCTATGAGACGCAAAGATCCGAAAACGCAGCTCTCGTCAAGCCGCGCGCTTCTTGAGATCCGTGACCTAAATCTCGATTTCGGCACGCCGCGGGGGCGCGTCCATGCCCTGCGCAATGTGTCGCTCGATGTGCCAGCCGGACAGGTGGTTGGCATCGTCGGAGAAAGCGGATCTGGAAAATCGACACTCGCCTACACAGTGATGGGCCTACTTCCAGAGAATGCAGATGTGACATCCGGCAGCATTCTGTTCGAATATAAAGACCTGCTCAAAATGCCAACTCAGGCGCGTCGGGGACTGCTTGGCGATCATCTTTCGATGATCTTCCAAGACCCGATGACCGCACTCAATCCCGTGCGGACCATCGAGAGCCAGATGATCGATGTCCAGCACCACGAGCAAGGAAGCTGGGGCGAGAAACGCGCCCGTGCCATCGACATGCTTCAACGGGTCGGAATTCCCGATCCGCAAAGCCGTATCGGCGCCTATCCGCATCACTTCTCAGGTGGCATGCGTCAGCGCGTTTGCATTGCCATGGCGCTTCTTGTGAAACCGACGCTCCTCGTCGCCGACGAGCCAACCACTGCGCTCGATGCAACACTGGAAGTGCAGATCATTCATTTGCTCAAGGATTTGCAAAAAGAGATCGGTTGCTCTGTGCTGTTCGTTTCCCATCATCTCGGTGCGGTTGCTGAGCTGTGCGACCGGGTCGCCGTGATGTATGCTGGGGAAGTGGTTGAGCAGGGAGCTGTCCGGGACATCTTCCATAATCCTGCTCACCCCTACACACGCGCGCTGCTGGAGTGCGATCCCGGGCGGATCAAAAAAAGCACGCGCACTTTGCCGACCATTCCGGGCGAGGTGCCCAGTCTCCTAGGCACCAAGGTAGGGTGTATCTTTCGGACACGTTGCCGGCAAGCGTTCGATCGCTGTGGGCAAGAGAACCCGGTCGAGTACCGCATCGGCGTAGACCAAGTCGCCCGATGCCATCTCCTCGACAAAGAACTGTTGGTTTCGGTATGAGCGCGCTGCTCCGGGTTGAGGACCTGCGGGTACGTTTCCGCACTATGGGTCCGCTTAAGGCGCTTGCAACCGGGACGAGAGCCCCTTTCATTGACGCGCTATGTGGTGTGTCCTTTGAAATCCGCAAGGGCGAGACGCTGGCCCTTGTCGGTGAAAGCGGCTCGGGCAAATCCACTATCGCGCGCACGATCATCGGCCTGCAGCGGGCTGTGAGCGGCAGCATCAGCTTCGATGGGCAGGAAATTGAGGAGCTCAGCGGGGCTGAACGCAAGCCCTATTTGCGGCGCATGGCGATGATGTTCCAGGATCCTATCGGCTCACTCTCGCCGAGGCTGACAGTGCGATCGCTTCTCACAGAGCCCTTTCGCATCCATGGGCTAAAGGATCGCGATGTCGAAGGGGAAGCGGAGCGACTGCTTCGAATGGTCGGCTTGTCGGCGGAATTTGCTCGTCGCTACCCCCATCAGCTCTCCGGTGGTCAGGCCAGGCGCGTTGGTATCGCGCGTGCTCTTGCGCTAAGTCCGGACTTGCTTATTGCCGACGAGCCGACCGCAGGCCTCGATGTTTCGGTGCAGGGCGAGGTGCTCAATCTTCTCGCGAGGCTTCAAACCGAACTTGGCATGGCGATCCTGATCATCACTCACAATCTCAATGTCGTACGCCACATGACCGATCGCATGGCGATCATGTATCTCGGCCGCTTTATTGAGGTCGGCGCGACCGAGCGTATTTTCGATCAACCGCGACATCCCTACACCGAGGCGCTGCTTGCGGCCAATCCTGAGCCTGACCCAGATGCGGTGCTCAACAGGATCGAGCTCAAAGGTGAGGTGCCGAGCCTCATGAGGCGGCCATCCGGCTGCGAGTTCCACACCCGTTGTCGTTACGCGCAGGATATCTGCAGCCGCGTCTTCCCCGAACCTTCAGCGGGCCAAGAGGATAAGAAGCACAGCTTCAGATGTCATTTTCCGATTGCGGGGGACATCCTCCCGACCTCGGAACGTCCCAAGCTCTCTATAGGCAAAACGCGCTCCCGCTAGCGCGCCCATTTGTCTCTGCCATCGGTGATCTGAAGATAGCAACCAGAACGCTGACGAAGTGACTCGTACACTTCCAAGGATCCCGTGAACTTACACCAACTGAAAGGCCGACTGAATGTTGCTTGCCTCAATCCCAAATCCCGACCTCTTTACTGGTAGCGACAACAAGCCACGTTGGGCCTCGCCCGACCACCGCCGCCATGGCTGGCACAACCTCCACAGGCTCGCCCGCTACAGTCTTTCCTTCCGCGCACCATCGGTCTTTCCATTGTTAAAGCAGCTTGATTGGGCGATCGGGGCTCGGCCCGAGGTCGCGCGTTTCCTCGCGATGCAGCATTTCTCCGCCTTCGTCGTGGTCAAGGGCAACCACGTCCTATATGAGGCCTATGCCCCCGACTTTGGTCCCGATAGGACGCAAAGCATTCAGTCAGTGACGAAGACCACGCTGAACCTTATGCTCGGCCGCGCAGTCGCCGATGGCTTGGTGGATCTCGACGAGCGGATTGGCACTTACTTGCCAGAGATCGGCACGGGCTACGCGGAGGCGACTGTCAGGGCAACAGCCGATATGAATGTCGTCAATGACTTTACCGAGGACCTCAGCGATCCCAATACGAAGTGGTGGTCCATGGAACGCGCCATGGGCTGGCGACTGCCGCCGGAGGGCGAGAAGGAGGGTACAATCCGCTCCTTCCTCTGTGGGATCACCAGCGACGATGTTGTGAACCGCACCGGACAGTCGCTCTACAAGTCGACCAACAGTGAGATCATCGGCTGGGTAATTGAGCGTGCTAGCGGCCGGCCGCTGCGGGAGTGGTTGATCGAAAACGTCGAGGCAGCCGGTCTTGAGGGATGCTTGCACATTACGTGCGATCGCGAGGGCGTGCCGCTGCTCGACGGCGGTGCTTGTCTCTCTGCTCGCGATCTGGCGCGCCATGGTCTGCTCTTCGCCCGCAAAGGCGAGGGTGTTGACGGTCGCCGCGTAGGCAATGCCGACTTCATTGAAGACACCCGTCACAATCCTGGGCCTTCTTACGGACAGAAGTCACTTCGCTATAGTCGCCAAATGGTAACCGACGGCACCTGGCTCGGCCACGGCGGTTGGGGCGGTCAGTACATGGTTGCGAATCCAGATACCGGAACTGCCGTTGTCTACTTAAGCGTGCTCGAGAACTGGAGCGCCTGGGACTGCAACTTCGCTGACCAGCTCACGGCAATGATGGCTGATCTTGCTGCAGAGTTGTGAGCTGCTCGGCATCTCGCACTGAAGGGCGGAGGTTTCACGTTCGACGCCCAACGGAATAACCTTCGCGGGATTCAGCGGCGGACGTAGGAAATCCGAGAGTGTGTTCAAAACTGGGCGGATTTGCCCCAATGCACAAAAAACGAACATCGGTGGGGCTGTATCTGTACGCCGGCAACTTGGCTCAGTCGAGCAAGATTCGGCGATTAGGCTTCGATGTTGTGAGCTGGTCAAATTCATGGAGGCGTTGGTACCGAGGATGGGAGAGTAATTGAGATGGGCCTGTTTGTCGAACCGCTTCCAAGCGAAAACCGGCTGCCGTCGAAAGTTGACGTAGTTGTTGTCGGTGGCGGGATTGTTGGCGCGAGTGCGGCGCTCTTTCTGGCGAAGCGTGGCGTTAAGGTGGCGTTATGCGAGAAAGGGAATATTGCAGGGGAGCAGTCCAGTCGCAACTGGGGCTGGGTAAGGCAGGGTCAGCGTGACCCTCGAGAATTCCCTCTGATGATCGAAAGTCTGCGTCTCTGGGAACGCATGAATGAAGATCTGGAGTCTGAGTCGGGATTCCGCCGAGCCGGTATTCTATTCGCGTCCGATAGCGATGAGAACATTGCCCAAAATGAGGCATGGCTCTATGAGGCGCGTCAGCATCAAATCGACGCTCGTATGGTTTCTGGCTCAGAGCTTCAGCGACTTACACCCGGAGCGGACAAACGCTGGAAAGCCGGGCTTTTTTGCGCAACCGATGGGCGGGCCGAACCGCACCTGGCTACGACCGCGATCGCATTAGCTGCCCGCCGCAGTGGAGCTTCGGTGCTCACTAATTGTGCTGTGCGTGGATTGGAGTTGAGCGCCGGCAGTGTGTCTGCCGTCATCACCGAACATGGCCGAATTTGTTGCTCAACTGTCGTAGTAGCGGCGGGTGCGTGGTCTCGTCGCTTTCTCAAGGATCTCGATATAACGTTGCCTCAGTTGAAAGTCTTAGGAAGTGTGATGCGCACATCTCCGGTCGAGGGCGGCCCTGAAGCGGCGCTCTGGAGCACCGAGTTTGCGTTGCGCAAACGCATTGACGGCGGCTACACTATTGCCAATGGACACGCCAGCGTCGTCTCGATTGTCCCCGACAGTTTTAGATTCTTCGCCAACTTCTGGCCAGCCTTGCGATCGGATTTTAAGAACTTGAGGTTGCGCGTCGATGATCGATTCATAAAGGAATGTTCGGAATCGCACCATACACCGCCCGACCGAATTTCGCCATATGAGAGGACCCGCGTCCTCGATCCAGCGCCAGATAAAGCAAGTCTGCGTAGAACGTTCGAGCGATTGAAGAAGGCGTTTCCGGTCTTTGCTTCAGCCACGGTTGTTCAGCAATGGGCGGGGTTGATTGATGTGACCCCTGACGCAATCCCAGTCATCTCACAGGTTGATGCTGTCCCGGGTCTCATAGTCGCGACAGGATTTTCTGGCCATGGTTTCGGCATAGCTCCGGGCGCGGGGCGCTTGGCTGCTGATCTCGTCAGAGGCACTCCCCCCGTCGTTGATCCCACGGACTTTCGTTTTTCTCGGTTTACCGATGGGACGCGTGTGAGACCGCTAACGGGCGTTTGAAGGGAAGACATAAAATCGGGAAGGTGCTCGCGCAGAAACGGGCTGCTTCATCTTGCAGAAGCAGAACTCTAACGACGCAATACGGAGGAGGCCTCAAGGAGGGAACGATCAAAGTTGCAATTTGTTCTACGACATTTCCGGCGCTTCTGTGCGTCGCGCCGAAAAGATGAAGCGACACTGCCGAGCAAAAGATCTTTCAAAGGCCGTCATTTCGACCGAGCCTGCGCGATCTGGAGGAGATGATGGCCGAACGCGGCCTGAACGTCGACCATTCGACCGTGCACCGCTGGTCGTTCACTTCTCGCCCCAGCTTCTGGAGCGCTTCAACGGGCGCAAGCGCGCCCTCACCGGCAAGTGGCACATGGACGAGACATGCATCAAGATACGCGGCGAACGGATGTATCTCTACCGTGCCGCTTCTTCCAGAAAGCCCTGGAGCGCCACGGCAGACCGGATCGCATCTTCATCGACGGTAGCCCGACCAATCATGAGGCGATCATTTCCTGCGACGCCGAACTACCGTCTGCGGAATCGATCGCGACGAGCGCTGAAGCCGATCCGCTCCGCAACAGCAAGTACCTCAACAATCGAGACCGAGCAGACCATCGGCACATCAGCGCCGCGCTGGGTCAACGCTCGGCTTCAAGTCGATGGCCGGTGCCTATGCCGTCCTTTCCGCGTCTCGAGATGGTTCACATGATGCGCAAACGGCAGGCAAGGGGCGATATCGTCGCCGAGTTAAGCGGCGCCGCGGCGGCCGAAGATCTTGCAGCGGTGCCCGGGCGCGCGCGGCAACGAAGGCTGTGGAGTTGCACCGAGAAGCGCTCGTTGGTCGACATGGCGGATGCGGCGGGGTCATCGGTGACCGAGGTCGCGGAAGCATTCGGCGTAGCTCCGTCACAGCTCTATGCATGGCGCAAGCAGATGGCCGGCGGCGAGCTTGATGCCGATCGGGCGATGGCGATCTTCGCACGGATCGACGTGAGCGATCGCCAGGTGTAGAACGCCCCGTCGCCGATTGCCCGAATCCAGCCTTGCCGAATTCGCCGATGCTTTTCCGAGGCAGCTTTCCGGCGGCATAGCGCATCGCGTCGGCATTGCCCGGGCACTCACCGTCCAGCCCGAAATCCTTGTGCTCGACGAGCCGCTGGGGGGGCGCTGGACGCCATGACCAAGATCGCATGCAGGAGGAACTGGCGCGCATCTGGAGAGAGGAGAACGTCACCATGGTGATGGTCACCCATGACCTGGAAGAAGCGATCTATCTAGTCGACCGGGCGCTGATCCTGCCCAAGGACAAAGGCGGCGCGGCGCGATTGATCGACATCGACATGCCTCGCGATGCCGTCGGCAACTCCTGCGCGCGCTCATCAAGGACGTCGTGGCGGACGTCGATGACGAAGCCCGCGATGTGATCCTGACCATCTACTGGCATGGAGCCCAGCACTCGCAGGTGCGTGTGCGCAAGCCCAAATCCGGCGAGCATGGGCAGCATACGCCCGAAGAAGCCCTGGCGATCATGCGAACCATGGCAACGCGATGGTCCGACGCCGATATTGCCGCACCCTCAACCGCATGGGCATGCAGACGGGCCAGGGAAAGACCTGGACCGCCGGCCGCGTCCGGTCGCTTGCGCACGGTGCACAAGATCAGCGGCTACCGATCCTCCGACAAAATAGCGAATGGCCCACCATGTCGGATGCGGCCGGGAAGCTCGGCGTGTCGCACGTGAAAATCCGCCGTTCATCAGGGATGGCCTCTTGCCGGCCGAGCAGGTCATGCGCGGCGCGCCCTACCAGATCCGCGCCAGCGACCTCGAAGACGAACGGATCAAGGCCGATTTGGCGCGCAATACTCCGCGTCGCATCGACTACGACAACCAGGAATCGCTGTTTTCCGCCATTTGAAGAATCTCGGAAGAAAGTCCTGGCTGTTCTGCGGTTCCGATCGCGGCGGACAGCGCGCTGCCGTTCTCTACAGCCTGATCGTCAGCGCCAAGATGAACGATATCCCCGCAGGCCTGGCTCGCCGACGTCCTCGCCCGACTGCCCGCCTATCCGGCACATCGGATCGATGATTTGTTGCCGTGGAATTGGAGATCCGCAAAACTGCGACCCAACCAGCTGCGGCCTGATCATGCAGCGCAATAACGTGCATCACGTCTACACCGTCGAACGTATCGCCTGGGAACTCGGCGTCAGCGAAGCGCTCATCCACGAACTGCCCCTCGCTGCCGAGCCCGAGGACGGCGTCATCTGGGTGTACGGCGCCAATGATGACAACGGGATCTTGGCCTTCACCGATGAAGGCATCGAGGAGCTCAAACTCCTCCTCGAAGAATATCATCGCGTCTCCCCATCGAAAGCTTGACCCCAGCACTCCGGTGCTCAGGTCCTCATGGCCGCCGGATACGCACGTCTGCGGTCTTCAGCGGATGCGTACGTTGCGTCTGTCGTTCGCTGAATGGAAAGAACTGTCTGCGGAGGCACATCTCCATCATGCAGGGCCAGAAGATGATCGCCGACTTCCTTGTCCGCCGACGTGAGCCGATGATTTAGGCGGAGAAAATCCATCCATGTCGGCGTGCGGAATGTCTCCGTCCAAAGCGAGGGCGTTTGAAGGTTTCGCTGAAGCGTCCAGTTTCGAGCACCGGCACGGCTCTGAACATGACGCCGGGTCCGCATGTAGCCCAGAAAGGCGTCGATGTTCTCCTCAGGTATGGAATACTCGGTTTTGGCAACGATAGGGCCACTTCTCGGTTTCAGATCGAGTGCCAGTTCCGGCGGATGGAAGCCGGAACTCTCTTGATCCGTTTCTTCCCGGGGTCCCACCGGCAACACTATTCCCGCAACTGCCACCAGCAACAGGGCTAGTGCGGCGCCCTCCAAAGCCCATGTCAACGAGTAATTCTGCGTGACAGAACCCCAGATCCAGCTGCCGGCTGCCATACCGCCGGCGCTCAAGGCGTGGTAGATCGAGAGCGTGCGGCCAACAACCCACCTAGGGCTTGCCAGCTGCACCGACAAGTCAATGCCCGTCCAAGTGACTAGCCAACCCGCCCCACCGAGCGCTAACGAAATGGCCGCCGCGGCAATCGAAGAAGTAACTGCAAGGCAAAGGCAACATGCTGCACAAGCGACGGACGCGAACGCCACCAGCCTGTTTTGAGACGTGATACGCCTTAGGTAGCTGTTGCTCATGCCAGCGATGAAAGCACCCATGCCGAAACTGGCTAGTAGGACGCCATAGGCGATTGGGCCGCACTTCAACTGATCCCGGACGACGAGAGGGAGCAGCGCAAAGATCGCTATACTGGTCACCCCGAAAAGAGCTGCTCGGGCGATCGCCGCCCTGATCTCCAAGGACATCGCCGTGAAGCGCACGCCGTCATGAATTGCCGTCGTCATCATCTCGCGAGGGAGAGGAGAGGAGCGGACTTGCCATTTGGTGCGCCATATTGCGCTTAGAGGGATTAGATCACTGAGCGCAGCCAAGGCGAAAGCGGCCAGAGGTCCGAAGAAGGCCATGATCACGCCGCCCAAAGCCGGTGCGATGCTGCGCACGATGTTGTACCCGACCGACACAAGCGTCACCGCGGCGGGAATGTCGCGCTTATCGAGGATATCGCCGACGGAAGCATGCCAAGCCGGATCGGTTAGCGCAAAGCCGCAGCCGGCCAGGAAACTCAGTCCGAGTATGAACCAGGGGCTGACAAACCCCAGCCCGACAGAAATCATCAGCGTCGTCGATGCCGATGCTATGAGGCAGTGGCCCGCAAACATCACCCACCGGCGGCTGAAATTGTCGGCGATGGCTCCGGCAAGGATCGAGAGGAAGAACACCGGCAATGTCGAGGCAGCCTGAACAATCGCAACCATCAGATCGGAAGCCGAAGTAGTTGCCATCAGCCAGCTGACGGCAACCGTTTGCACGAGCCAACCCAGGCTGGATATTTGTGTGGCCGTCCAGATCGTGCGAAACACCGGGTTCCGAAATGGAGCGAGCGTTGCTGAAATAGGCAGCTGGTGATCTTCGCGCTGCATGATGTCTGACTGCCTTCGACTAAGCGTTTACTTCGGTAACGGTTGCTGGAGTAATGTGACAAACAAGCTGAAATTGAGAGTGCGGTCGCGTCCAAAGACTTCAATTGTTGATGGCAACCACAGCTGAGGGTTCTGTCGCAAAACGGAATGGCAACCCATATCTGGCACGAAGGCCTCTCTTTTTTCGGGGAGCTCGCTTGCTATGTTCAAAGGCCGTATTTCGACCGAGCCTGCGCGATCTGAAGGAGATGATGGCCGAACGCGGCCTGAACGTCGACCATTCGACCGTGCACCGCTGGTCGTTCACTTCTCGCCCCAGCTTCTGGAGCGCTTCATCGGGCGCAAGCGCGCCCTCAGTGGCACTTGGACGAGACATGCATCAAGATACGCGGCCAACGGATGTATCTCTATCGTGCCGCTTCTTCCAGAAAGCCCTGGAGCGCCACGGCAGACCGGATCGCATCTTCATCGACGGTAGCCCGACCAATCATGAGGCGATCATTTCCTGCGACGCCGAACTACCGTCTGCGAAATCGATAGCGACGAGCGCTGAAGCCGATCCGCTCCGCAACAGCAAGTACCTCAACAATCGAGACCGAGCAGACCATCGGCACATCAGCGCCGCGCTGGGTCAATGCTCGGCTTCAAGTCGATGGCCGGTGCCGATGCCGTCCTTTCCGCGTCGAGATGGTTCACATGATGCGCAAACGGCAGGCGCGGTTCGCCTATTCACGCCCCTCAATCGCCGAGCAGTTCGAAATCCTTGCAGCATGATCATCGGCGCGAAAGCGTCCCCTTGTGACCAAAAGCACGATTTGCGACAGAACCATGTAAACTGTTGCGCACTTTACCCCCGTCAATTTGGACTATTCTCAGCGCCTACATGGGAAGTGAAATCGTTTTAATAACGTCGCTCAGCGGCCGATATGGCAAGCCTTTTTTTTCTGCCGACAGAGCATGGGTCAGGTGGCCACCATAGCAACAGACTCCGTCACACAGGCTTTCATCGTCAGTAATGGTCTGCACGGATTTGAGACTGGCGATGTAACGGATGTAAGGGAAAGTTCGCGCTGTGAGCAGCCGCGTAGCGGTGTTGGCCACCATTGATGGAATGTGATCGCAGTTGTAATGCACGACATTTTCTTCGCGATACGAGTGGTAGAGCGATGCAGAAGAAGTACAGGTTTCGATCAATTCGCGATCACAGGCTGTACAGTCGCACAGTATGCTGCCTCTCTGCATGGCTCCAACCATGCTGCGGTCGATCAGGTACTCCATTTTTCGCTTCGGAAGATCGGAGCGACGCACCGCACAGTTGAGGACGATGTCCATCTCCGACAGTGCCGCCGCAATCGTGTCCTGAGTGCGTGAAGGATCTTTGTTATTCATGACGATCAGGTTGGTGTCGGTTGCGCCGATGTAGTCGACGCCTTCGGTTTCGAAGCGCGCGTTGGCTTTGCAATTGAAATCCTCACGCCCTCGAGTGACAACTACGGTCAAGGCAATCCCTAGGTCCGACAAGTATTTGAATGCGGACAGACCGATATTGCCGCATCCGATGATCAGAGCCCGCCCTCCGGGAAGACCGCTCTCATTTCGCGGGCAGAACACTCCTTTTTCCTTGGAGCACAACTCCAACGCCCGCTGAGCGAAGAGATAGCCAGTCAGTTGGCTCATCGGCTCAAGCAATGGATACCGGCTAGCTTTTCCCACCCACTCGTAAGCGATTCCCAGAAAGCCTCTACTGATGAGTTCAGAGACGTCCCGAGGATCAACGTTGTTCTCATCAAAATGCAGATACGTGAATAAGATGTGATGCGGAGCATAGTCAGAATATTCTGAGCGCAGCGGTTCCTTAACCTTGAGGAGGAGCCGCGCCCGGGCGAGGACCTCATCTTTCATCGCAAGCTTCCCTCCGCAGACCTGATAATCCGCGTCCGAGAATCCGGCCCCTTCCCCGGCACCGATTTCAACATAAATGTGGTGACCGAGGCGCGAAAGAGCTTGCGCCTGGATCGGCTGGAGTGCGACACGTCGCTCGTCTTCTTTGATTTCCTTCAAAACACCGATGTTCATCGTTGAAACTACCTTTGCAGTCTTCGGCCACGCTGCTATCCAATCCGCTGTCATTCCGTACGCACCGTTTTAGTGTGGCACTTTGTGTAGCGGTCTGGCTCGGGGGTGTCGGTTCCAGTGTCAGACAATACGCCGAGCCGCCGCTGAGCAGGGAGGAGAACACGAGGTCACTGATGCGAAATAGCCCCGGTCCGTGAGTTGTCGCTGGAGCCGTGGGGCTGCAGCTAGAGAGGTCAGTCTCCTTCCAATTCCAATCCGGTTGAGGCAGGCGCTATAGAAAAGATTTCTGCTGCGTTCTGTGCTCCGGCGGGGCTCCAAGCATTGGCATCAATTTTTTCAAACATGCCTTATCAGATCCCAGGCGGAACATACCTCGTGTTCGGATTGGCGGCTGCGAATTTTCTGTTAACTCGATTTGCTTTTTTGTTACAAAAAGCTGGAATGCAACGAGTGGATTGTAGGCGAACCTCGCCTGCCGTTTGCGCATCATGTGAACCATCTCGACGCGGAAAGGACGGCACGGCTATAATCATGCCGTCCTTGCTTCAGTCGTAGGTGAGCGCCTGCAATCTCATCTCGGTATCAAGAGCCCGGGTCAGGAAAACGGTCTGCCGTCAGATGGTAAAGGCGTCCTGCGACCGAGCCTGTCCTCCAGCTTGTCGAGCACGGCTGCAACCTCATGTCGCTTCAAACGCTACTCTAACTTTAACGCTGCTCTAACTTATAATGGCAGCCGGCTGGCCAAGCCTTTCAGCATCTGGATTTACGCCGATGCCTGGGGCTTCCGGCGGCGCGATATGGCCACTGTTGCGATTTGGGGTGTGTGTATCGAGCCGCGGAGTAACGTAGCCCGATAGATCGCACGTATTCATGATCCGGCTTGACGGGGTCGACGCCGCCAAGTGGAGGATTGCGCCCGTGGTAACATCCGATCCCCAAGTGTCCTCGATGCACATCTGGGGGCCGAGGTGCAGACACAGATCGCGAAGTCGCCGAACGGCACTAAGCCCTCCCGATTTGGAGAGCTTTAGGGCTACGGCATCCATACAGCCAAGATCATAAGCCCGAAGCAGCGAAGCCGTATCGTGCGCGTTTTCATCGATCTTCATCGGCAGCCCGGTTGCCGCGCGAACAGCGGCACACTCCTCAAGAGTTGCACAGGGTTGCTCCAGCATGATGTCGTATGCTGCGACAGCCTTGCCAACGCGTGTCGCATCCAAGCGAGAAGCCGCGCAGTTCCAGTCGCCATAGACGAGGGGACCCATGCCAACAGCCTCTCGTACAAGACGTAGCCGAGCGACGTCGGCTTCCCAGTTGATATCGGCACCTAACTTGACCTGAAACTGCGTCATACCGTCTGCCTGTGCCTCTCTAGCGATGACGGCCATTTCATCGGGCGCGATACAGGTGATCGAGTGGTAGAGCGGTATGCGAGCCATCTGGCGTCCACCGAGAAGCGCATAAAGAGGTAGCTTCGCGACTTTGCCTGTGATGTCCCAAAGAGCCAGGTCAAGGGCGGATTTTGCGTAGGCATGCCCCTGTAGCCAACTGTCAACCCGGCTCATTAACGCTTCCGGGCCGATCGGATCAGCTCCGATGATGACAGGCGCAAGATATTCCAGCGCGGGGCGCACGCCTTCAGCATAGGCAGGTAGATAGTGGGGAATCGGACAAACCTCACCCCAGCCAGAGATACCTTCCGACGTATCTACGCGGAGCAATATTGAGGTGACAGTATCGCAGGTTTTTTTATCTGCCATGTGATAAGGAACATAGCTGGTCAATGGCACTTGCCAAACTACTAGTCGTGTAATTCTCATTGCTGTCGCCGCTCCTTCGTTTGCGATGCTCTCGAATAATTGCATATGTGTCTGCTAACCGGATCCGGATCGCACCGCTGGCTGGCGCGCAATGGTCCCTCATGTTAAAGTTCGTAGTGATGCTTTACCGTTTTGCGTGACGGTGATTTCTTTCTAAGAATCCTCCCTTTGGCGGTCCATAAGGCGCTGGATTCAGGCGGGCCGAGTGGGCGAACTTGCCGGTGTCGCGCCCCAATAGTGGCCGCGGGTGCAGGTTACCCTAGCGATGACTAGTTCGACTGGTTCGTTAAGAACGCCGGTCGCCCGCAGTTGGGGACGGAAAACAACCGCGCCGACAGCGTCGGCCCCTCGCGACGGACAAATTCTTTCGCCAGATTCGGTCCAATCATGCTAGCTGCAGGGCCACTTCTTTTGTGACGTTTCGCATGGCCAACCCGGTCGGTGTTGTCGAGGCGGTACAATTCAGCATGAACCTAATTGCGTCAGAATCCATTTTGCCGATCCAGAGTGCTGCCTCCGGCGATTGTTATTGAAACCGTCCTAGTCCGCGTTCCCGCCTCGTTGCGGAAATCGCTCGCCCTAGGATCTCCTGATATGCGTCATCGAGAAAACCGAACGGCTTACTGCAACTCTCGCGCGCGTCCGGCGCCATTCCTGGTTTCCCAGATTGACTCGAAGTTGCGTAGCATCACTTCCGCGACGCTGAAGGTGTGCTTTCCTTGCCGGGAAGTTAGGCGAGCGTCGATGTCAGGATAGATAAAGAAAGGAAGGGAAATTCGTTCGGCCGGACCACTGTGTACGACCCGATGCGGTGTGCTCCTGAAGCGGTCGTCGCTTAGGGCCTGAAGCATGTCGCCCAGATTGACCACGAGACTGTCGGGGAGGCTCGGCGCCGGCATCCAACGCCCGCCGAACCACACCTGCAAGGAGCGCGTGGGGAGTTCCTCCTGCAGCAGCAGCGTGAAGAACCCGTTGTCGGTATGCTTTCCAGCTGTGCCGCCAGTAGATGGATATCGGATCACGCGTTGGAGGACCGTCGGCGGGCTGAAATGGCGTGGGAACCAGCCCTCTTCCATATCGAGCAGGTCGGCCAGCGCGGTCCCGAGCTGCGGCACAACCTCGTTGACCACGGTAGCCTGCAGAGCAAGCAGGCTTCGAGCGAAACCAGGAGCTAACGCGTCATCCGGAAGGCGTGTGCGACCAGCAAACGGACGCCGGTCACCTTCATTCTCGATTCCGAGGTCGAAGATTTCCTTCGGATCGGGGCCGGCGTCGGGATGTAGCACCTCCCCGTGCAATGGACTGTACCCACGAGCGGTAGCAGGGTACACGTTTTGTGCGGAGTGACCGAAGCGTTCCTTTGCCGACTGTGGCAACGCGAAGAACCGCCGGCAAGCCTTGATCGCTTCGGAGATCTGTTCTTTCGGGATTCCGTGCTCAAGGTAGAAGAACCCGTACACCTCGCAGGCCAGGCGAAGGCGATCGCGCTCTTCGTGTCGCGTTGCATCGGATGACAGTTTCGCCAGTGAGATTTGCGGTAGCGTGATCATTGTTGCTCCTTCATTGGTGCGTTGGCTTTATCGGTCACCTGGAAAACCCAGTAATGCGCGCCCTCCTCCGCGATGTATTTTCCGTCGTTGAGACATTGGGCCGTCACAAGCACGCCCGTATCCTGTAGACGCCGCACTTCATCCCCAAAGGATGTGGTCTCCGCATAGCTCTTGCGGGTGCTTGCGATGATGAATCCGTTGGGGCGCGTCACGCGAGCCAGTTCGCGCAGTGCGTCCGGTCGGATGTGCCCGAGCGTGAAGACGCCGCAGCAGACCGTAATGTCATAGCTCGCGGTGGAGTAGCCGGAGAGCGGCCCGTTAAGGTCGACATCGCCTCGGACATGCCGGTATGCGCGGGTTTTCCGGGCCTGTTCGGCCATCTCCTCGGAGAGGTCGATCCCGTCGATCAACCGGAAGCCGAGGCGTTCCAGTTCCACGCCGACGAGGCCCGTTCCGCAGCCGGCGTCCAGGATTGCGATGGCTGCTCGCTTATTGGCCAAATAGGCTGTCTGCACCGTGCCCGCCAGTTCCGCAACAATCGCCGGCCCGCAGTATTCATCCCGGCCGACATCCAACTCGTAGGAACTTGCCCATTCACGATAAAAGCGTGCCAAGCGATCGACGTCGCCGTCGAGCGCATGGGAATCCTTGATGCGTTTGCGTGCGGCTTGCTCCAGTGCGGTCCGCTGATCGAGGGTATTCATGTCAATTCCTCCGTATAGGGGCAAATTAGGTGCGGTACAGTTCTCATCGGCGGCGCAATTGCCGCGAACCTTGCGATCATTGGTCGCCCCATGCTGCCCGTACCAATGAATCCTACGCGTTCGGCGCTACGGAAACAGCCCGCTCTTAAAGTCGCTACATTAGACTTCCGAAAGCATTAATTTGCTTCGAAAGGTTATGTTTCTCTTACCCATATTTGACGTCAGAATAGGGACCAAACTCGTCCTGACGACAAGCGAAAATATGTTAAAAAAGTATGTGAATTCTGTAAGGCGACTTTATAATTAGCTCTAGAAAACTCGAATACAATCGAGAGCTGTTCGACAAAAGACGGAATGCGCGGAACCCGTGGAAATTTCGCGTTGGTGGGCGTTACGGAACCGTGGGAGACCAGGAACTTCCGATCCTGACAATCTCTCCGTCGAAAGCGCGCCAGCAGCCAAAGGTCGTATCCACGCTTTCAAGCTTCCAAAAGAAGCTTCGAATCAGAACGTAGTCTTAACGATTTTACGGCCTTAGGCTGATCCTACCCCGGCCAATTCGTCAGTCTCACTGCCTGACCACCACTCGCCAATTCGCGCGCGGACATTGCCACAGATCTTTCAAGTAAGTTTGCACAATCTTTACGACCGCAAATCGCTGAAAATGGTACGTTCACGACAATGATAGGAGGTCAGTCCGAAAAACAATGCCTATGCAAACTGATGTATGCTCAGACGGCCGAATAGCAAGCGACATGAGGGCAGCAGCCATGACAAGAAGAGCGCTCATATTGATCGAAATCTATCCATGGGACGTTGGTCCGCTCTACGTCCAAGCGGCTCTGCGTCTTGGTCTTCACCCAATTATCCTTTCGGCTGATCCAGCTCGGTACAACCGTCTGACGCCGCAAAGCATCGTCATTCGTGTCGATACAGACAACCTCGACGCGCTGATCCACGAATGTCTTCAGCTCCGTGCGAACTATGACATTGCTGGGATTACAAGCACCGGTGACTCATTCTATGCGACAGTTGGAAAGCTCTGCCGGCATTTCGATTTACCCGGACCCGACCCCGAATCCGTTGAACGGTGCTGCGACAAATTAGTTCAACGTCAACTCCTCGCGGAGGCGGGCGTCCCAATACCTGCTTATCGTTTAGCAGCGAACGCGACGGACATAGAACGCTCTGCCACAGAGATTGGCCTACCAGTGATTCTTAAGCCGGCCGAAGGGAGTTTTAGCTGCGGAGTCCGCTTGTGCCGCACCGTCGATGAGTTATTCGAACATTCGACCTATCTGTTGGGCGGGAAGCATAAATGGCAGTCTTCGCCGAGGATACTGGTCGAAGAATTCGCACAAGGCCCGTATTTTAGTGCGGAGATAATGGGGAATGACATCATTGGGATCGGGACCGCTGACTTGGGCGATCTTCCATACTTCGTATTTCGAGAGTGCGCCTTCCCGGCCGCGCTGGCCTATGACCAGCGTAAGTGCATCGCCGAAGTTTCGCTGAACTGTTTGCGAGCTCTCGGCCTTGGCTGGGGGCCAACAGGCATTGAGTTCCGGTGGACGATGCGTGGTCCAGTCGTCATCGAAGTCAATCCACGTCTTCCTTGCACACCAACTCCCCAACTGATTCGGCTGGCTTACGGCATCGATCTTGTCACCGAGCACATCAAGCTGGCGATCGGCGAGGCATGGGATTTGCAAAAAAGGCAATCCCACACTGCAGCCGCGCGGCTACTTGTTCCAGACCGCGATGGCATAATTGATTCGATCGTTGGCGAGAGTCGGGCGGTCGCACTATCCGGTGTCGCCGAGGTAAATTTCCGCGTTGAACCCAAGACGCCGATTCTCAGGAAAGGCGATTCCCGAGACTGGATTGGCTATGTCATAGCCGCTTCACCTAGCCTTGCGCGGACGGAGGAGATACTTGAGCGTGCCGTCAGCTTGATCGATTGGTCGATCACACCGTTTTCGACCCGCGGCGAAACAGGAACAACTTGAGGGCCTTCGCCGCGGAGGGTGGGCGCAGACCAAAAAATTTCACTTGGATGTCGGCGACATGATGGAGCCCGAAGACGAACTAGAGCGTGTCTTCAGTTAGGGGATTCCCAAATCAGTGTTTGAGTGCTTCATAGGTGGTCGGTTTGATTTGGGGAACCGACCGATGCGGCGATACGGACTTCGTGACGACCAGTGGGATCGGGTCAAGGATTTCCTGCCCGGCCGTGAGGGCCATGTGGGCGGAACGGCGCAGGACAACCGGCTGTTTGTCGAAGCGGTGCTCTACCGCTACCGGGCGGGTATTCCCTGGCGCGACCTGCCACCACGTTTCGGGGACTGGAAGATTGTCTGGCAACGCTTCGACCGGTGGGCCAAGAGTGGCGTTTTTGACCGGATCTTCAAGACTTTGGCCAGTGATCACGACAACGAGTACATGTCGCTGGACGCAACCATCGTGCGGGCTCACCAACACAGCGCCGGCGCCCAAAAAAAGCGAGCGAAAACCAAGCCATCGGACGCTCCCGAGGCGGACTGACCACCAAGATCCACGCCATGGTCGACGCCTTGGGCAACCCCGTCGGCTTCTCTTTGACCCCCGGCCAAGCCTCCGATCTTGGCCAAGCTGGGCCGCTGCTCGATCAAGTCGACCCGCAAGCCCTTCTTGCGGACAAGGCCTACGACGCCGACACCCTCATCCAGACTCTCAAGGATCGCCGAATCACCCCGGTCATCCCACCCAAGGCCAACCGCCTCATCCCGCGCCAGACCGATTTCGCAATCTACCGCGAGCGCAATCTCGTCGAGCGGTTCTTAAACAAGCTCAAACACTTCCGCGCCATCGCCACGCGTTATGACAAGACCGCGCGCAATTTCCTTGCCGTCGTCCAACTCGTCGCCATAACTTTCCTCCTCAACTGAGGACACGCCCTAGTAGTCGTCCCTGAAGAACCCACTTGCTAGTCGACCGTGAACTATCCGCAAGCCATTGATCTGGCCTGGGAAGCGGATAGCGTCTTTTGAATTGCAGGTTAGCGGTATTTGGACGCTGTTTTCCTGCAATTCGGTTTTCGATTCCCTTGTGCTGCGGAGCGTGATTCACTCGGTTCGGCGGCAGCGAATCGAGGGGACGGCGAATGTCCAGGCCACGCGAGAAGCGTGAGACGGGAGAGCAGGACCTGTTCCGCTCCCGGCTCGACCAGATCATCAACATGCAGCACGAGCTGGTGCGGCTGGCGCAGGCGATCGACTGGCCGGTGCTGGAGGAGCGTTTCGGCGCGTCTATTCGGATGGTCCCGGCATGCCGCCGCTGCCGACCCGGTTGATGGCGGGCTGGCGATCCTCAACACACCTTCAACCTGTCGGACGAGGTGCTGTGCGAGCGCTGGGTGGAGAACCCCTACTTCCAGTATCTCACCGGCGAGACGTTTTCTGCCATACGCTGCCGTTCGACCGCTCGTCGATGATGCGCTGGCGCAGCCGTATGGGCGAGGAGCGGATCGTGGTGCTGTTGCAGGAAAGCCTCAGCCTTGCGGTCAAGACCGGGGCGATGAAGCCGGCCGACACGCGCACTGATCGTCGACACCACCGTGCAGCCGAAGAACGTCATGTTCCCAACCGACGCCAAGCTCATCCACCGGGCGCGCGAACGGCTGGTGCGGCTGGCCAAGAGGACGGGTCTCCATTTGCGCCAGAGCTATGTGCGGGTCGGCAAGCTGGCGCTGATCAGCCACCAGCGCTATGCCCACGCCAAGCAGTTCAAGCGGGCCAACAAGGCGCTACGCAAGCTCAAGACCTATCTCGGCCGGACCATTCGCGACATTGGTCGCCAGATCGCCGGCGATCAGGGGCTGGACGCGCTGTTCAAATGGCCGCTCTACCAGGCCGCCACCGTTCTCGAGCAACGCCAGCGCCAGCGCGGCCGCAAGATCTACAGCCTGCACGCGCACGAGGTGGAATGCATCGGCAAGGGCAAGGCGCATGCGCCCTACGAGTTCGGGGTGAAGGTGTCGGTGGCCACCACGCTGAAGCGCTCCAAGGGCGGCCAGTTCGCCCTGCATGCAAAAGCGCTGCCCGGCAATCCCTATGACGGCCACACGCTGGCAAGCGTCATCCCCGACATGGAAAAGACCATCGGCAACGAGATCGGCCGCATCCTCGCCGACGCCGGCTATCGCGGCCACAACGCACCCCAGAGCCACAAGCTCAGGGTCTTCACCGCGGGCCAGAAACGCCGCGTCACCCCAGCCATCAAGCGCCAGATGCGACGGCGGTCGGCGGTCGAGCCCGTCATCGGCCACATCAAGAACGAACACCGCATGGGCCGCAACTACCTCGCCGGCCAGCAGGGCGACGCCCTCAACGCCATTCTGGCCGCCGTCGGATACAGCTTCTCCCTCCTGCTCAGGTGGCTGAAGGGATTTTTGTGGCTTCTCATCGCAGCCCTACAAAGTCAGCCGAAAGAGCTCGAAGCCTGATCCCTCTCATTGTTCACGGCCGACTTGCTATGCTGCCGGCTTGCGCATCTCGGAGGCGGTTCAGCTGAAGCCCACGTGCGCCTGCCAAAGGCGTCGCAGACGATCGCCCTGGTGACGCCGCCGAAGAAGGCGAGCGCCCGCACCTGGCCCTCGATCCAGTCCGGCAGCTTCTGGCTGGACCTGGCAAAGGCGAAGGTCAGATTGGAGGCGCCCAGCACCGCGACAACTGTTCGGCAAAGCGCCGACGCAATGTGCCCCGTGTTGGGCGTTGCACCAAGGTAAGGCAATTCCTTGTTCTAAATCCTCTCGCTGGCCAGTAGCCCTCGCGGCAGGCCTTGCGCCGTGCCTCGACGCCGGACCAGACCCTCCAGTTCCTCCGCTCTGCTGCGGAGCCAGCGCCTTGAGCAGCGGCCAACCTGGACTCGTCCCGTCCTCCAGAAGCAAAATGTTACCCAGATGCTTGTCCACCCTGACCCGAGCCATCCTCCTGCACGCTTTCGCCGTTGCGCGCGACGAAGACCGCAACGCTTCATCGCGCTTGGCGACTCATGCGAGGCGTCTCATGGCTGTCCGCCATCCAGCGCCAGATCTCCGCCTGGCCCGAGGCGCGCAGAGCTGGCCGGTTGTGCAGGAGCCGTCGGCAATATCCGCCTTCCTCGTTCGGATGGGTAACGCCGGCGTCTCCCGTCGCATTCTATCTCGCTTTCCGAACGTAGCCGTGATGCGAACTCTTGCTGCATACAAAGCCGAATCAGGGGAATTAGGGTCATACAATACGGAGTCTTGACTTTGGCAGTCGCTCTGTGACATTACCTATATAAGGGCCGAAAGAAGGCGATATGGATCATGTATAGGTCACAGAGACCCGAATGACGGCAACGCATAAACGCACCTATTCGCGCTACGCGATGGAAGCGCTTGGCCTTTTCGGTAAGACCGTCCGGCTTGGCCGGATGCAGCACCGGTTAACCGCACAGGAGTTAGCCGAGAGAATCGGTGTTTCACGCAGCACCCTGCAGCGCATCGAGAAGGGCGATCCCAAAGTCGAAATCGGACTGATGTTCGAAGCTGCTGCCATTGTCGGTGTGAAGCTGTTCGATGCCGACGGCAATGGCATCACAGCCCTCACAGGCCGCATGGACGATCGCATCGCGCTGCTGCCGAAGCACGTCTACAAGGCCGGCAAGCAGATCGTCGATGAGTTCTAAGGTCCCTAAGTACGACGAAGCCTATGTCTGGGTCTGGCTGCCGGGCGAGACCGCGCCGGTTGTCGCCGGGCGGCTATATGCCCATGACGGACTCGTCAGCTTCAACTATGGCAGGAGCTTTCGTGAACTGGGCAGCGCGATCCCGCTTTATCTCCCGGAACTGCCCCTGAAGGCAGGCGAATTGCCTTTGCTTCCTGGCCTAACCATGCCGGGATGCATCCGCGATGCTGCCCCTGATGCCTGGGGACGACGGGTTATCCTAAACCGCAAATTCGGTGTGAAGGGCGATGAAATCGCGCGGCTCGATATTTCAGAACTGACGTTCTTGCTGGAATCAGGCTCGGACCGCATCGGCGCGCTCGATTTTCAGTTTTCGCCCACGAACTACGAGCCGCGCGCACTGGCCAATGCCACTCTCGAAGAGCTTGTCCAATCGGCGGAGCGGGTAGAGAAAGGTATTCCGCTCACCCCCGAATTAGATCAGGCGCTGCATCACGGCAGCTCGATCGGCGGCGCAAGGCCAAAGGCGCTGATCGAGGACGGCGCCGTCAAGCATGTCGCGAAATTTTCCTCGTCTGCCGACCTTTACAGCGTCGTCAAAGGAGAATTCATAGCCATGCGGCTTGCCGCCTTGTGCGGCATCAGAGCGGCATCCGTCTCGCTCGTTCGCGCCGCAGGCAACGACGTGTTGCTCGTCGAGCGATTCGACCGGATCAAGGTCAGGGGCGGCTGGCAACGCAAATCCATGGTCTCAGCGCTGACGATGCTCGCACTCGATGAGATGATGGCGCGTTACGCCAGCTACCAGGATTTGGCGGAGATCATTCGCCACCGATTCACCGCGCCGTCGGAAACTCTGCGCGAGTTGTTCAGCCGCATTGTCTTCAACATACTTTGCGGCAATACCGACGATCATGCCCGCAACCATGCGGCATTCTGGGACGGGGCTAAGCTCACCCTCACGCCTGCGTACGATATTTGTCCGCAGGCCCGCAGTGGCCAGGAGGCCAGCCAGGCCATGCTCATCAGCGGCAATAACCGCATGAGCCGGATAGCGTCCTGCCTTGAAGCCGCGCATCACTTCCTGCTCAGCGCGCCGGAAGCTCTTGCGATTGTTGAAGGCCAGCTTCGATGCATTGCGGAGAATTGGCCGCGTGTCAGCGAGGAAGCTACGCTATCCGGCACAGATCGCAATCTGTTCTGGGGCCGACAGTTCCTCAATCCCTACGCTTTTACGGCGCTGGAAGGAAGCGCCGACGTTCTCCGCGCTCTGGCTGACGAACTACGCAACAGTGTTCACGCCTGATCCGGCGCTGGGTTTCGGACAAGCTCGGCAAGCGCAAGACGCCCACAATTTGACAACCCTTGCCGTGCCAGGACGAAGATTGAACAAACGGCTCTTCAACAGTGACAACGTGCACTGCGGAGAGATGTGGAGCTGAAACCGCAAAAGCCCAAGACGCGCGACTTCCCGCGATACAACTCCACATAACAGAGCGTCTACAAGCGGTGCAGCCAGCCAAACATCCAGCCATCAAAGCGATGATCGTCTGATCTTTTGCCGATGACATCACGTCGGGGAAGACTTGTTCGAGCGCTTATACCGCATCGTTAGTTTCAGCCCGAGTGGCCTGGCCATCGACTGATGGTGGCGATGTCAACACCCGTTTTGACGAGGTGGATGGCCGTCGTGTCCCGCAAAGGGCGATGATGGATGCTTTTTTTCCGCCAGGGTGGTTCCTTCGCCCGCAGCCATGTGTGCGCAGCAAGTATCGAACACCGAACCGGGTGAGCAGTGTGGGGCGGTCGTTGCTTTGCTCGGCGGGACAGGGCGATACCAGACGAAGGTCACAATCGAAGATTCAGGATCCCTGAACTCGTGCATCCGTATTGAACATCAGCGAAAACAGAGCGTAATCCCGCTGTCCAGAAGGCGTGCGGCGGTCGATGCGCGCCAGGACGCTCTTGAGTTCCGGGCTCTTCGAGATATTCGACAGGTGCCACCCGCGCGCCCTCTTGAAGGGAAGTGTCACCACCAGTTGCAGCGTATCCATATTATTCGGGTGCTCCGAGATCAGGAACCGCGCTAAGGTATGCATCGCCGCCAGCCTTGCATTGCGGGTCGCAACTGCCACGCTCGACCTCAAGTGACGTGAGAAAGCTGCCGATCCTGTCGGTATTGATGTCGGAGACCGCTTCTTTCAACAATATCTTCCCGCTCTCCGCGGCATGAGCCCGTGGCATGCTTCGGCCCACTGCGATGGATTGATGTTTCTTCATGCCACAACCTCGCTGACGAGACCGCCGAAAGCCCCTTCAAAGCGGTCGGTGGCGATCTCTCTCAGCTTTGGAAGGTAGTGCATCGATTTTTCGTGAATGAGGACGCTGTTTAAGGGGTGATTTTCGTCCAAACGGGACCCTTAACGATGGGGTCATCAAGATGCCTCCGGTTTGATCGGAGGCATTTGTGTTTTGGATGTTGGTTTTGGAGACGATTGCAAAGATACGTCGGCTGTCGCTGGTCCAGGGGAAGTCGATCAAAGCGATCTGCCGTGAGCTGAAGATCTCGCGCAAGGTGGTGCGCAAGGTCCTGCGTTCTGAGGAGACGGAGTTCCGCTACGAGCGCAAGCACCAGCCCTATTCCCGCATGGGAGCTTGGCGTGAGACGCTGGACCGGCTGCTGTCGGCGAATGCGGCCAAGCCGCAGCGGGAGCGGCTGACGCTGATCCGGATCTTCGAGGAGCTTCGCGGCCTCGGCTATGACGGCAGCTACAGTTCGGGGTGGCGGCATGCGCAGAGCTCGGCGGCGGATCGCGGCAGCGCCGTGGCCGAGGCCTACATTCCGTTGAGTTTTGCACCTGGCGAGGCCTACCAGTTCGACTGGAGTCACGAGATCGTCCTGCTCGACGGCGTGACAGTGAAGGTCGCGCACATGCGGCTCTCACAGCCGCATGTTCTTCGTGAGGGCCTATCCGCGCGAGACGCAGAAGATGGTGTTCGACGCGCATACCGGGCATTCGCCTTCTTCCGTGGCGCCTGCACGCGCGGCATCTACGACAACATGAAGACGGCGGTGGACGCGATCTTCATCGGCAGGGACCGCCGCTACAGCCGCCGCTTTGCGCAGATGTGCGGGCATTACCTTGTCGAGCCGGAGGCCTGCACACCGGCGGCCGGCTGGGAAAAGGGGCAAGTCGAGAACCAGGTCGGGCTGGTGCGCGAGCGCTTCTTCACACCGAGGCTGCGCTTTAAGACGTTGGAGGATCTCAACGGCTGGCTGGACGACAAATGCGTTGCCTAATGCCAAGGCGCGTCGGCATCCCGAACAGGGTGAGCGCACGATCTGGGACGTATTCGAAGAAGAACGCGCCAGCTTCATTCCCTATGCCGGTCGCTTCGACGGCTACCATTGCATTCCCGCGTCGGTGTCGAAGACCTGCACGGTGCGCTTCGACAACAACAAATACTCGGTGCTGTCGAGCGCCGTCGGTCGGCCGGTCGAGATCCATGCTTATGCCGACCGCATCGTCATCCGCCAGGATCGCGCGGTCGTCGGCGAGCACGCACGCTCTTTCGGCCGCAACGAGGTCGTCTACGATCCCTGGCACTACGTGCCGGTGCTGGCCCGCAAACCGGACGGCCTGCGCAACGGCGCGCCTTTCCGGGAATGGGTTCTGCCATCAACCATGGAGAAGGTGCGCCGCAAGCTAGGGGCGGCCGATGACGGCGACCGGCAGATGGTGTCGATCCTCACCTGCGTCCTGACCGACGGATTGAGCGCGGTCGAGAGCGCCTGCCAGGAAGCGCTCGAGCATGGCGTCTGTTCGGCGGCGGTGATCCTCAACATCCTGGCCCGCAGCCGCGATCCGGCGCCGGGCACGATCCTTTCCATTCCCCAGGCCCTGCCGCTGGCTCACGAGCCGGTCGCCGACTGCGCCCGCTATGACAGTCTCAGGAGGACAAACGGAAACGCACCGAGGTTCTGGAACTGATGGGGGCGCTGAAGCTCTACGGGATGCGCAGCGCCTATGACGAGATCATGGGCGTCGCCATCAAGCACGGCACGAGCCGCCCAGGACTCGTCGGTGATCTCTTGCAAGCCGAGATATCGGAGAAGCAGGCCCGCTCCATCAAATACCAGTTCGCCGTCGCCAAGTTGCCGCTGGCCAAGGACATCGACGACTTCGACTTCGCCGACACGCCGGTCACCGAACCCCTGATGCGCGATCTCGCCCGGCGGCGCCTTCGTCGCCGATCAGCGCAACATCGTCCTGGTCGGCCGCCTTCACGGGTCACCCAACTCGCGCGGAAGGTCGACCTCATTGCGACGGGCGCGTGTCGACTTCCCAACCATGTCAGACAGGAGACACAACGCTATCGGAGCGATCGCATTGTCCGAAACGATTTTCCCAGTTGGCACGACGGTTGCGGTCCTATGCGCAAAAGCAAACTAGACCTGAGAGCCGCACCCCATGAATGTAGCCTCCGAACCTCTCCCGCTTGTGGCGCACCACGAAGCCGGGCACGCGGTGGCCGCCATCGTTTTGAAGCGTCAGATGTTCGACGACGACCGTGAATTCCCTGCTTTCTCAAGTGTTAGTATTTACCCCGAGCCCGGTGACGGGGATTACCATGGTGTTGTCATGGGCGACGCTTTTTATTCAGCGCAAGGGTTCACCTCGAAGCGAAAGCCGATTTTCGAGGACGATATGGATCGATATTTGGAACGCGATGGTGCGATCCGGGAGATAGTTATGTGTCTGGCAGGTCCTTTTGCAGAATCCGCATTCGAAGGCTATCTGGACCCGCGCGATATGGCGATGAATGCGTCCGACGCGAATGAGGGGAGCAGCGACTACGCGGATGCCAAGCGAATCTATGGTGAGTTGCGGTTCCTGATGCCGCGCCGCCCCGGTTGGAGGCGGATCGAAGATCGCACGGCCCGGCTAGTACTCGATCACTGGTCAGCCATCGAAGCATTGGCCGCGCATTTGCTGGT